>NZ_JBXWSG010000027.1:0-41550 GCF_059613305.1 Ruegeria sp. BHSB056
GCTTATCTGTTCATGGCCGAAACGGATATTTCTCTTGCAACACCAAGTGGAACAATCGACGGCACGTTGAGTTTTTCAGACGCTCTCGAAAACCTGGATTTTGCGTTTATGGGCAGTATTTCCGCGTCTAACGGGCGCTGGTTGTTGCTTGCGGATTACAACTACACCGATTTGGCGTTCAGTAACTCAACTCCCGGCCCGGCGTTTTCGAGTTTGGATACCTCCGCCACAACACAATTTCTCAGCGGCTATGTCGGATACCAGGTTTATGAGACACCTGCGATCAGCGTGGCCTTAGCAGGCGGGTTCAGGTGGTTCAGCACGGAAACCACGTTCCGATTGCAACCGGGAGTTGCCGCCGGACGAAGTGTGACGACCGATGATAACTGGACTGATCCAATCGTCGCTGCCCGTGCACGCGTTCGGATTTCTGACAAATGGTCAGGGACCGGATTTGTGGATTACGGCGGATTTCGGAGTGGTAGCGAAACCTGGCAAGTTCTGCTGACCGCAGATTATGAAATCAATGACAGATGGCTGATCCGGGGCGGGTACCGCTATGTTTCCTTCGATCATGAGATCAACGGCAATGATTTCAAGTTTGACCAATCAGGTCCGCTGCTGGGCGCAACTTACAGGTTCTGAAGATAACGTCAGGCGCAACCCCGGTACTAGTCAATTAAATAAAAGCGGTTGAGCGCTGTTGTTAACAAGGGGCGTTGTTGCCCGCCAGACCGGAACGCACAACTTGATGTCTTGTAAGCAGTTGTTTTTATACAATTATTTATTGACTTTGGTGGGTGGCGGAGACGAAGGGATTCGAACCCTCGAGACGGTTTCCCGCCTACTCCCTTAGCAGGGGAGCGCCTTCGACCACTCGGCCACGTCTCCGCCGACGGGTATATCCGTGCAAGCAACGGAAATACAAGGTCAATTCCGCAGTGTTTGGATTTTTTTACAGATCCATCCGAACTCTTTGAAATAGAACGGAATCGCGCCGGTTTGCATCCACTATTGGTAAGAGCGGGTTCACTTTCTTCAGGCCCGATGCAATTCGCAATATCCTTAGAATCGCGGGCCTCACCTGTGGCATCTGGCCTTATGTGCGAGAATCTGAACGTGGCAAGTCTACAGCCGCGCTCAAGTGTTCGGTCGGCTTTGCAACGTGAAACCGGGCCACGATTTTTTGCGTGATTGCCTTCCGCACGCCAGCGAGAATCTGACAACTTATTGAAAAAGCGTAGAAAACACATTCCCTTTTTTGAAGTCACGATCTGGTAACGCCGTGATGCGATTCGTTCTGTTGTCGATGAGGAGAAAATCATGTCGCAACATACCGTTCCGTCTGAACCAGGGCAGAACCCTGATGAAGCCAATCAAAAGGTAGGTCGGGGTCGACGCCATTTGAGTATGTTGACGCGTTCCTCTCAGGAGGTTTTCAAGGATCACAACGGTGAATCGGACCTTTTTGAAGGAACATGGCCCACGAATTTCTCGAAGGGTTTGTGTCATGACGGAAACGGAGTTGTCGACGCGCAGGTCTATGCCGAATTTCTGGAAGAAGTGGCGGATCCGACCTGCACCGACAATCTTGGCAATCGGTTGGCGTTGTTCGACACGCCAGCCTATTCCGGGCCCTTCCGCACCGCGCCATCAGAGGGTGGTGAATTTAGGTGGCGTGCGTGGGAAGGGCCAATCCTGGGCCATCGGCTTGGTCTCAACGGATGTGACGCAGGGGGTTTGGGAATTGCCCCTGCGCCCCGGCTTGGCTCGGATGAACTGGCGGCGGAGATGGCCGAGATCTACGCGATGGCCTATCTGCGGGATGAGTCATTTGAAGCCATCAGAGATGGTGCCGGTGATGTGGTCAACGTGGTAAGTGCCCTTGGTCAGATGGAATGGTTCCGGCGCGATGGCAGCCCTCGGGACGCTGATCGCGCAGAGATTGGAAAGGTTTCATCGGCGCGGCGGGTTCGGGATGGTGGCGGCCTGACCCCTCAAACCCTGTTTCGTGGTTGCTCGCAGGGCTGTGCGCAGGGGCCATATCTGTCGCAGTTCCTGGTACAAGGCCACGACCCACTGACAGCAGAACAGGCGCGCCGACAAAAGCAAAAGCTGACTCAGGCAATGGCCGCCGGGGCGGTTCCCTTCGGCGCTTTGAGGATCGACCAGAAGATCCTGCCGCAGGCAGCGGGAGTGGATTACTTGCGGGATTGGGCTGAGTGGTTGGACGTTCAGAATGGGGCGGACACAACGGCCGAACAAGCCTTTGAGAGCGATGGATCGAAATTCATTGAGACACCGCGCGACCTTGCCTCTTACGTGCATTTTGACAGAATTTATCAGGCTTTTTTCAATGCTTGCCTGCTGATGCTAGGACAGGGCACGCCGACAGACGAAGGTCTGCCTGATGATGGATTTGCTGGTGTGCGTGATCCAGGCTCTGCTTGGGGCGGTGCGCATGTTTTGTCCCTGCTTACGGAAACCGGAGCGCGTGCCCTGCGGGCCGTAAAACGACAGACCTTTCAGGTGCATAATCGTGCCCGACCGGAAAAGCTGGGCAGTATCACGAGTTTGATGGCGAACGGTTACGGCACGGCACTTGGCGCGGCCGAGCCTTTCGCCGCGGCCCATCTGGGAAAACTCGAAGCTGCGACAAGCGAAGGTTTCAGCCTTTTGGATGCAATCGCCGCCTCGCCTTCGGTGAAGCGGTTTGCGCATAACGCCATGTCCCATAAAGGCTTGCCGCGAAATGACCGTAACTTGCTGCTGCCGGTTGCCTACCCCGAAGGCTCGCCAATGCACCCTTCTTATGGGGCGGCTCATGGTGCCGTTGCCGGGGCATGCGTCACAGTGCTCAAAGCTTTCTTCAGAACGCAGGCTTTGGATGGATCACGGGTGTCTTTGGCTGCGGCTGGTCTGCCTCGGGTCCTTGTGCCAGCTGCGGGGGGTAAGACCCTGATCGACTCGACCCGACCGGAAGACAGTGCAGACTGCCTGACGCTAAATGGCGAGCTGAACAAGTTGGCTGCGAATATTGCACTTGGGCGCAATCTGGCAGGGGTTCATTTCTACAGCGATTATTTTGACAGTATCCGGATGGGTGAGCGTATCGCGGTCGGAATACTTGCAGAGCATATGGCAAAATCACCGGCGTCATCGAAAGTGTCGCTGGAGACCTTTGACGGCGATCATCTCAGCATCTCGGGAAATCGGTCTTCTGGCAGTGAAATCCACGTAGCCAATAGTTCGCCTGAGTTGTGGTGGACCCGCCATCTGCCAGAGCAGGCAGGTTGGGGCGGATGAGGTTTCAGATTTTTTCGGAGGAAGATTTTTCATGATGCTTCCGTGCTCGTCAACGATGATGATCTCTCGAACCAGGCTGGAGCTGCCGTGGCAAATATTGATGGCGGATCAGCCCTGCGTTTCAGATACAGATCGGTGTTCCTCGATGGCCGTTTTTCAATCGCCAGGTTGCGCCGATAGGGGCGTGAGTGAAGCTGCCCTGTCGGACTGGAACTCGAGAATTGAAGGAATCTTCAATAGCAATGGAGTGAGCCCGTTCCTGGTCATGGACCCAGACGACATCGTCGATGGTCAGATATCGACGGGGTTTAAATGGTCTGCCAACCCGCGCGAGCCTCGGGATTGTCTGGGCGAGGAGTTGGCCGCCAGCCTTTCGGATCAGGGTTGGGCAAGCAGGGCTGAGCTGCACAATGAATTTCTGGAATATGCGCTGATTTTACGGCCCGATTCCGAAGGTAAAATGCGGCCGAAGCGCTTTGTCGCCACGACCGAACTGATGGAGTGGTGGAGAACCATGGCAGTGTTTGATCTGGATCACTTCCTTTCGGTCGTCGAAACCGTATCCAAATGTTCATATTCCTGCGAAGAGTTGTTCGGGGTTTCGCGAGCAGACTGGTGCGCATTGGACGTGCCTCAACGCATCGCTCGTTTTCACAAAAGACTGGTGGGAACAGATTTTGCCCATCCACCAGAGCATCCGTTGAATATCGAACATGCTCTGTTCATGATCAGAGAGACGAACAGCCTGAGCGACCTGATCGCCATAATGCATCTTTCCTCATTCCCCTATGTTGTCGGCCATGGTGAAAACAGAAGGCCCGCGCGACTTGATGAGGTGTTACATTTTGCCGACCGACTGGATCTGTATTGTCGCCATGCGGGATCTGGGTTGGCGGGTGAAGCCCTTGATCTGGCCTTCTCCAGGGGCACGGCGACACCGACAGGGCGCGCAATGGCGTTCGCGAATCCTCTGGGGCTTTGTATTCGGGCGTTTCACATGTCCGAACTGTTCGTGGATGCGGCGAATGTGCCGGCAGATTGGGTGCGTTACCCGCGCGGTGAAGCCGGGATGCCAATGCGCCTTGAGTTTGGGCCGGGTGACGATGATCCGCGGTTTCTGGACGATATCACCTTGGGAACAGGGTCAATCGCACGGCCTGAGTCGGGTTATGCGCTTGCCAGCCTGATCGAGGTTGGCCCCTTGATAACTGTAGCGGCCAAACCACGCGCGATCACAAGGGTCGAATTTGTTGAGGTGCCGCCAGTTGATCCAAGCGATATCGTTTGTGGACTGCCGGAAACCCAACGATGCAAACAGATTTCTGAATTTGCGGACCGGACCGAAACTGAGGTTTTTGGCAACGTGGCGCCAACTTGCCAATTCAGTCACTGACAGACGTTTCAAACCGGCACGGCTTTGACAACGGGCAAAGGTATTTCCGGTGCGGTCATATCGAATATGGCAATCGGACGACCGGCCGCGTTGGCCGTTGCTGTCAATGCGGTCATCAGCGTCGGGTCGGGGCTTTGCCAGGCATCCACATCGAAAGAGGATGCCGGAGTTGCCGGGCGATCGGTTCGCGCGCCGCGATACAGTCGGAACAAACGCGCCTGTTCCTCATTCATCGTGTCATCTGTCACGCCGGTGTGGTCAAGCGTCACCATATTGCGCCAGGAGACAACCGCTTCGCATGCCGCGTGCCAGACACCTGTCGCCAGATCGGCGGAAAAAGCCGTTCCGTAAGTTGGTCGCCCGCCATCCGCATCGGCGCAGACCGCACGCAGCAGCAGGCCGACGCCCGAAACCATGCGAACGTGAACGCTCAGATGACGCAGGTAGGTGTTCAGCCAGCGGGTCAGATCGCGCGGCAGCGCTGTTTCGGGCAACACCTGGTCGAACCCGTGTGGTTCAAGCGCGTGTTCCAGACATTCAAGCGCGGCCCACAGCGCAGCGGCTTCATGCGTTGGTCCCGCTGCGGCCCCCTTCGACGTGATCTGCCCGCCGCTGCCCAGAGCACCCAGAGCAAGGGTATCATTTGGCAGAACATGCGTGGCACCATCCGATGAAATCAGGCTTTCGCGGGTTTCGGGCGAATCCGCGCTGTATTGCAGCGCATAACGTTCGATCGCTTCGAAACCCGAAAGCCGGGCGGCTTCGTTCCGGTTACGCGCTGTGCCAAAGGACACGCGATGTTTCATTGCGCCAGCGGGTGGCACTGTTCCGTTTCGCAAATTGATCATGCGAAAAGCGGTATGGATCGGAGCACTTTTAGGAAATTCAGCAAAAGAAGGTCCGGAAATAAGCCCTGCGTTTTCGGCCAGTTCAATCAGCGCGTCGGTCATTTTTGTTTCCGGATAGGTATGTAACGGGTTATACAAATGGTTGTGGTTGTTAAGAAAGGACTTTTAATATGGCTCGTTTGATTATTAATCCGAAATACACACTTAAGGATCTTGGCTGTGAAGTTCTGAACGCCGCCCGGAGCAACGCGCTGGGGTCACAAGAGGATCGCGACGCGGCTGAGCGAAAGATTCATGAAATCCTTGCTGATGTCGGCAATCCTGCGGTGGAGTTTGTTTATGATTCCAAGGGTAAGGTTCATATCGTCATCCCCGATCTGAGCGATAAAGAGCCAGACCCAAATCCCGATCACGAGTCTTGGTGCTGTAAGCTGGCCTATGAAGCGATGGGTGGCATTGTTGTTTATGGCTGTGGTTCCTGATTGCAGTATCTGAACTTGCCTGAGGAGTTTATTTGAGCAAGGCAAAAACCAAGATATTCCTGACCGGTCCGTTTCAGGTGATTTGCGACGACGGTCAGGATGCAACACCACGCGGCACCAAGGCGAAAGCGCTTCTCGCCTTGGTGTTGTTGTCTAAGAATGCTGTTCGCAGCAGGGCTTGGCTGCAAGACAAACTTTGGAGCAAAAGCTCACCCGCGCAGGGTGCAGCTTCGTTGCGCAAGGAACTTAGTGTCCTGACCAAGCATCTGGCCGGGTTCAAGCTGGAGTTTCTGGACATCGGGCGCGAGAATGTCTCCATCGACCTGAAAGCGCTTGAAATCGATTTGTTTGATGAACCGCTTCAACCCGATCGCGCCGAGCTTCTGGAAGGGTTGGATGTTGCAGATCCGGAGTTTGAAGACTGGTTAGCCGTTGAACGGCAAGCGTATTGGGATGTTGGTTTTGACGAAAATGCACCCGTTCCGGTCGGCGCGCGCTTTCCACCCCATTGGGGGCGCCAAAGACCGGCAATTGTAGTCGAGTCGTTTGAAGTAATCGGTGACGATAACAACATCGACGTGGCAGCGGCGTCGATACGGGATGAGCTGCTTTTCCTGTTGGGCACCCTGTCGGATGTCATCGAATTGCGCGATGCGCGCAGGCAAGAAGGGCCTGTCGACGGTTATATGCTAAGCGGCAGCGTGGTAGCGGCCGAAGGGCTGCGGGTGGCGGCACAATTAACATCAACCGTGGATCAGGTGTGCCTGTGGACCGAACGTTTCCGGTTTCGGGAAAAGGATACGTTTGACGCCGTTGAAGAAATCGCAATGAAAGTTGTCGAAGCGCTTCAATTGCGGCTGCGGGATGGTCACTGGTCCGATATCTGGTCAGCACGCGCCACATCCACCGAAGTTTGGACCGCATTTCAGAATGGTCGCATTCAGGAGAGCCTTACGACCAAGGACGGCCTGTTTCGTGCCATTCGCCAGTATGAGGTCTGTTTGCAGCGCGATCCGGACTATCTGCCTGCGCGGATCGCTGTCGGATTCTGCCGTCTGGACCTGATCCGGTTGGGCATGGAAGATTCACCGGAGCAAATGTTGGCACTGGTCGAGGCCGACTGCGCCATCATGCGTGAAAAACACCCTACGGATCCCTATTGCGCTGCGCTCGAAGCGTTTACCCACAACGTTGCTGGCCATACTGCCGAAGCTTGTCAGCTGATGCGCAAAGTTCTTGAGCGGTTCCACAGCAGCCCCGAATTGCTGGGCTACTATGGTGTTTTGTTGATGTATGATGACCGGCTTGAGGACGGAATAGCCACGTATCGGCAGGCCCTTGCGTTAACACCGCACCCGCCCATCTGGATCGAGGCCAACTTGTCCATGACCCTTGCCCTCTCCGAAGACAAGGCAGCATGGCAGCACGCGCATAATGTCTTACGAGTGGACCCCGGCAGCGTGCGCGCACGGGTCGTGTTATGCATGTTGTCTGCCGCCGCTGGCAACCAGTCACTGGCACGCCGGCACGCCCGTCGCATCCTGGAATTGCAACCGGGTTTTACGGCCAAACGCTGGGCCTGGCCTGGCTGTTTCAAAAACAGAAAATACTATGAAGAAGGCGCACGGTTGTTGGCCGAAGCAGGTCTGTGATGGTGGCTATTTGTCTTCCAGCACTTGACGGGCGACGCGGAAACACTCCAACGCCTGCGGAACACCGCAATAAATCCCGACCACGTGGATGATGGCGCGTATTTCTTCTTTGGTCACTCCGTTGGTGATGGCACCACGGCAGTGTATTTCCCATTCATGCATCTTTCCCAAAGCGCCGATCATGGACAGGTTCATCATCGATCGCGTTTTTGCGTCGATCACATCATCCCCCCAGCCAAAACCCCAGCACCAGGCGGTCATGGCTTCCTGAAACGGACGCGTGAAATCATCTGCTGCTGCAAGGTTCTTTTCCACATACTCTGCGCCCAGTGTATTCTTTCGTTGTTCCAACCCTTTCAGGAATAGGTCTTCGTCAAATAAGTCGGCCATTGCGGGTCTCCGATTTTACAGCGTGTCAGGCGGTGTTTGTATGCGGGATCGTAGTGTGATTTCATCCGGTGGTGTACCTGTATACCCGGTCCGGCATGTCCACTATGTCGATATACCCAAGTGCTTTGGGCAAGAACCGGTCGATTTCGCAAGGGTGCCATTCCTTGGGGATCCGCGTGGTTGATCTACCCGCTCAAGGGCAGGGCAAACAGGTTGTGTCTGCCTGGGGTGGGTTTCATTCCACGGCCTCGCGCATCCATTGTTGCAACTTGGCGATTGAGTGTTCGGACATCACACCGCAGCCCGGATCCAGCACCAGCGGGCCGGGGCGGTAACCACGGGATCTGAGGCCGCGATGCACGGATTCCACAAGCCGGATGTCTTCTTCGACCGTTGTTTCCCTGTCCTGAACGGCCAATTGCCTGATCACCGCGCTTTCCGAACCACCTTCGGTGTACCAACCGCGCCAGACGGTGCAGTGATCCGTGTCACTTGCGCGCCAGTGATATGTGTTCAGCACATTGCCCGGATAGCACTGGAACGAAAACATCGGCCACAGGAACCAAGACTGGTAATCGCCCGCATGAGGCACTGACAGGTCGATAGGGTAGGTCATCTTGTCGAGACTCTGACATTCGGTCGTGTGGCGCAGCACGAAACCGCCGCCTGCATCGGGTTGGATGTCGTAGGTTTCGGGCTTGACGACACCTTCAGCGAATGTCGGGTGGTTGGTCGGACAGTGATAACACTCCGAGTAATTCTCGACGCTGACCTTCCAGTTGCAGTGTTCGGGGATCTCGACCCATTCCAGCGGCTCAAGCTCGTCGACATGCGGGACAAATGCACGGATTTCCTGCCGCACTCCGGGATACCAGTCATCCATCGGGGCTGCGTTGTCGTCGAGATTGACGAAGATGAACCCATTGAAGATTTCGGTCCGGACCGCCGTCAGGCAGATTGCACTGCGGTCAAATCCGGGGACGGATTTGATATTTGGACCTGCTCGCAGCTGGCCGGACAACTCGTAGGTCCACGCGTGGTAAGGGCAGACGACGACGCGGGTGTTTCCTGCGCCCGAGACCATTTCATGCGCACGGTGCTGGCAGACGTTATAGAAAGTGCGAATTTCGCCTTCGCGCCCGCGAATGCAGAACAGGTTTTGCCCGGCGATCTCAAAAGCAAAGTAATCCCCTGTTTCCCGAACCTGCGCGACATGGCCTGCGAATTGCCATGTTCGGGCCAAAAGCCCCTGCATCTCCTTCTCGAAAATTGCAGGGTCGGTATAGTAGCGCGCGTCCAGTGAGTGGGTCAGCGGTACGTTCATTCGGGTTCCTCCGCATAGATGCCAAGCTGATGGCGACGACGATGGAAACGTTCGACTCGTTCGACGATCTCGTCGCTGGATACCGCGATCACGAAAGACAGCAGCGTTTCCAGCAGCGCGATGGTCGAAACGGATGACGGGAAAAACTGCGGGGTATCTGCTGCGACGACAAACCCGTGATGGGCGTTCCGGATCACAGGGCTGGCCGGACTGTCCGAGATACCTATGACAGTCAGGCCCTGCTGACGTGCCAGTTTGACCGCCTCGATCACTTCCGTTCGGTAGGGATGACAGGTGATCGCAATCAGCACGTCCTGCTCATCGGCCCAGGCCAGATCGTCTACCGGGGTTGAACCGGGGCGGGGGATTGCATGAAACTGCTTCATCCCGGTCGAAGCCAGATAAGTAAAGTTGCGCGCGTTGGAGTTGTTGACGCCTACGCCGAGTGTGAAAATCTGGCGAGAATTCCAGATGACTTCGGCAGCAGATTTCAGGCGGTTTGCGTCGATCCCTGCAAATGTTTCCTCGATATTCCGGATCGCGGCACCGATCATATCGGCATACAGCCCGCCCAATTCACCGGATTTGCCGATGTCCTGAAGCCATCTGGCGCGGTCTGGAAACGACACGCGCCCTTTTCGGATCGCGTCGCGAAAGGGTTCGCGAAAATCTTCGTACCCTTCAAACCCCACTTGCCGTGCCATGCGCACAAATGTGTTGGGCTTGACCTTTGCCGCCTCGGCGATTTCGCGCACGGTTGAAACCCCTACATCCGCAGGGTTTTCCAGAACGTACCGCGCGGCTTTCTGCGCCTCAGGGGTCAGGGCGTCCCACTCTTCGGTCAGGCGGTCCAGAACAGTTGATGATACATTTGTGTCATTCATGATTGACGATGGTACAAATGTGGAATTAGCCTGTCGAGCAGAAAAGCGACTCGGGAAGAGGAAAAATCATGTCCGGGAATGAACTGCCGTCACACGCACGCGTGGTCATCGTCGGAGGCGGCGTCATGGGCGTTGGTCTGGCCTACCATCTGGCCCATGAAGGCTGGGGCGAAGAGACTGTTCTGCTGGAAAAGGCCGAGCTGACCAGTGGCAGTACATGGCATGCGGCGGGGCAGATTACGCATTCAACCTCAAGCTTTGGTCTGGGCAAATGCGTCGATTACAACATCGGCTTGTATTCCGGCCTGCTGGAGGCCGAGACAGGTCAGCCTGTCACGTGGCATGGCTGTGGCTCGTTCCGCCTTGCTTATACCGAGGATGAGATGGACTGGCTGCGCCACACTTTGTCGGTTGGTCGGTCGCTGGGCTTCAATATCGAGCTTGTCGGCCCCGAGAAGGTGGCTGAACTGCATCCGTTTTATAACCTCGAGGGTGTTCTGGGCGCGCTGCACACGCCCGATGACGGCCATGTGGACCCGACCAACGTGACCATGGCGATGGCCGCCGGGGCACGCCAGAAGGGCGTGCGCATTTTCCGCAGCTGCCGGGCGACGAACATCACGCAGGGCGCAAACGGTGAATGGATTGTTGAGACCGAACGGGGAGCCATCATCTGCGAGCATGTGGTGAACGCGGGCGGCACCTACGCGCGCCAGATGGGCGAATGGTCCGGGCTGCAACTGCCGATGACGTCAATGACGCACCATTATTTCGTGACCGAGCCGGTGCCGGAATTCCAGAATCTGGACAAAGAACTGCCGGTGATCCGCGATGACCGCAAAGTCTCGGGTTATATCCGGATGGAGCAGCAGCGTGGCCTGATCGGAATATACGAGAAAGCGAATCCGAACTCGGTCTGGCATGATCATTGCCCTTGGGAGTATGAGAACTGGTTGTTCGACGCGGATTATGACCGGGTAATGCCATGGCTTGAGGAAAGCCTGAACCGGATGCCGATCTTTGCCGAGCTGGGCATTCAGCGCGATGTGCATGGGGCGATTTCGCACCCGCCTGACGGCAACCCCCTGATCGGTCCTGCGCCGGGTGTGCGGAATTACTGGTGCTGTTGCGGGACGCAGATCGGGATCGGCTGGGGCCCGGGTCTGACCCGAGAACTGGCGCGCTGGATGGTGCATGGGGCTGCCGATATCTCGATGCGGGATTTCGATCCGCGCCGCTTTGGCAGCTATGCCACCAAAGACTGGCAAGTGATCAAGGCGGAAGAAGATTACTGCTTGCGGCACGAAATCCCGTTTCCACACTTCAATCGGCTTGCAGGGCGTCCGATCAAGCCGTCGCCACTGTACGAGTTGCTGAAATCCAAGGGCGCGGTACATGAAGAGGTCTATGGCTTCGAACGCCCCCGCTGGTTCGCCCGGGACGGCGTGGAACAGCGCGATCACTATTCCTTCCGCCGCACTCCTGTCGACGACATGGTCGCGGCCGAGGTCAAGGCAGTGCGCGAACGTGTCGGCATCATGGATGTCACCGCCTTCACCAAAGTCGAAGTATCGGGGCCGGATGCCTATACCCTACTTGATCGGTTGACTGCTAACAGGATGCCACAAAAAGTTGGCTCGATCACGCTGACCCATATGTTGAACGGTCGTGGCCGGATTGAGTTGGAGACTACGATTGTCCGCATCGCCGAAGACCGCTTCTATCTGGTCTGTGCGGCGTTCTTCGAACAGCGCTTGCTTGATCACCTGGCACATCAGCGCAAGGGTGAAGTTGTGCAAATCACCGCGCTGTCTTCCGATTGGTCGGCCTTGTCGCTGAACGGTCCCAGATCACGCGAAGTTCTGGCGCGCTGTACGGATACCGATCTGAGCAATGCCGGGTTCCGCTGGCTGTCAGCGCAAGAGGTCACGATTGTCGGTCATAAACTCTGGGCGTTTCGCATGTCTTATGCGGGCGAACTGGGTTGGGAACTGCATATGCCTAACGCTGCCTGCCTTGATGTCTACAATGCGCTATGGGCTGCGGGCGAAGCGTATGGCATTGCGGACTATGGCAGCTTTGCCATGAACGTGATGCGGATGGAGAAGGGCTTCAGAGGGGCAGGTGAGCTGACCAACGAGGTCACTCTGGCCGAGGCTGGCGTGCTGCGCTTTGCCCGTACGGACAAGGATTACCTGGGCAAGGACAAGACGTTGAACACCGATTTGCCATGGATATGTGCCTATCTGCAAATCGAGCCGGATGGCGAAATTGACGGCCATGGAGGCGAGGCGGTGATGCTGGACGGGCGTGTCATAGGCTCGACGGCTTCGGTCGCATTCGGCCACACGGTCGGTAAGATATTGGCCTTTGCATACATCAAACCCCAAGCAGCAAAAGTGGGAACCGAATTGGAGGTCGTGATTCACGGCAAGCCGCGTCCGGCCCGAGTACTGGACAAGCCCGCCTACGATCCAGACAGCCTGCTGCCCCGCACAGACGCAGTAGTGGAGACCGCCTGATGAGCCTGCCCGCCACAATGAAAGCCATGGTCACGATGGGCCATGGAGGGTTAGAGCAGATAGTTCGGCACGATAACTGGCCGCGCCCTGAACCTGCGGAGGGCGAAGTGCTGATCAAGGTTGTGGCATGTGGGCTGAACAATACAGACGTCAATACGCGGTCGGGTTGGTACTCCAAGACGGTCACGGCCGCGACAACCGGTGGCGCGTTTGAACAGGTTGGTGAAGATGATCCCACCTGGGGCGGTAATCCGATCACCTTCCCGCGAATTCAAGGGGCCGATATCTGCGGATATATCGTTGCCGTCGGCGACGGTGTTGATCGCGGGCGTATCGGCGAGCGTGTCATCACGGATGGCTGGCTGCGCGATCCGGTGGAACCATACAATATGGACAAGACTGGCTATTTCGGCTCGGAACGGGATGGCGGTTTTGCCGAATACGCGACAACTCTGGCGGTGAATGCTGTGGCAATCACCTCGGACCTGACGGATGCTGAATTGGCAACTTTTTCCTGCTCTTACTCCACCGCCGAAGGCATGTTGACCCGTGCCAATGTGACCGGCGAGGATACGGTTTTGGTTCCAGGTGCTTCGGGCGGTGTGGGCGGCGCGCTTGTGCAACTGGCCAAACGGCGCGGCACACGGGTGATCGCGATGGCATCCGAATCCAAACACGCGGACGTGGCCAGACTTGACCCCGATGTCATTCTGCCACGCGCACCTGCGAACCTGCGCAAGGCGCTGGGCGCGGAAAAGATCAGTGTGGTTGCTGATGTCGTAGGCGGGCCATACTGGCCGAACCTGATCGACATATTGGAGCGGGGTGGCCGTTATACCTGTTCGGGCGCAATTGCAGGCCCGATCGTCGAACTTGATCTGCGCACATTCTACCTGCGCGACCTGACCTTCACCGGTTCGACCGTCATTGACCCTCAGGTCATGAAGAACCTCGTAACATACATCGAGGCCGGTGAGATCAAGCCAGCGCTTGCCGCGACATACGCGCTGGAGGATCTCCGAGAAGCACAAGCCGCGTTCATCGCGAAAGAGCACACCGGCAACATCGTGGTGATGCCATGACGCTTGACGATGTTCTCGAAGCTGCCCGGCAAATGCACCATGCGCATCCGGGCCTTGCTGCGTTCGCGCCTTGGCCGGGTGATCTGACCCCGACGGGGTTGGATGCCGCACCCATTCCCGCAACGAGGCTGGTGGCAGCCTTCGATCTTGTTGAAGACACGCCAACCCGTGACTTGATCGCGGCGGTCAAAGCGACTGCGCATCTGGCACATTGGAAACACACCTACACCGAAAATGAAGTTGGTGCGGATTTCCTGAACCGATACGGCTATTATGAGCTGTTCGGTCTAACCGGACATTTTCACTCGACCCTGCTGCGTGGCTACATCGCGTTTTGGGGGGCTGGCCTGAATTACGATTGGCACAGCCATCAGGCCGAAGAACTCTACCACGTTCTTGGCGGAGGTGCGTTGTTCAAGGTCGATGGGGACGAAACATATGTTGGTGCCAATCAAACGCGCTTGCACGCAAGTTGGCAAAGTCATGCCATGGTTACCACAGATCAGCCGATCCTGACTTATGTTCTGTGGCGCGGTGAAGGCATGTGTGATCTGCCCCGGATGGATATCGCATGAAGATCAAGGCTATCACAGTATATCACATCGATCTCCCGCTGGAGCATCCATATTGGTTGTCTGGTGGGCGACTGAAATTCGAAACGCTTGACGCGACACTCGTGAAAATCGAAACCGATGCGGGGTTTGTTGGCTGGGGTGAAGGGACCCCATGGGGCCATACCTATGTGCCGGCGCATGGTCCGGGTATCCGCGCCGGGATTGAAACGATGGCGCCGTTCATTCTGGGCCTTGATCCGCGGCGGGTTCTGGATGTGGAACGGGCTATGGATCTTGCCTTGCCCGGGCACCTTTATACCAAAAGCCCTATTGATATGGCCTGCTGGGATATCGCGGGTCAGGTGGCGGGCGTGCCGATTGCCGATCTGATGGGGGGTGGATCGCGGACACCGCGCCCGATTGCGTCCTCGGTCGGGGCGAAAACTGTAGACGAAACGCGCGCGGTCCTAGAGCGTTACCGCCAGCGGGGCTACATCGCACATTCCGTGAAGATTGGTGGTGACGTTGAACGGGACATCGCGCGTGTTCGCGATGTCGAGAGTATTCGGCGACCCGGCGAGATCGTTCTTTACGATGTCAATCGTGGCTGGACGCGTCAGCAAGCGTTGCGTGTGATGAGCACCTGCGCGGACCTGAATGTCATGTTCGAACAACCTTGTGAGACGCTGGAAGACATTGCTGCAATCTCGGGGCTTCACCCGTCACCCGTTTCCGTGGACGAAAGCCTTGTGACTTTGCAGGATGCGGCCCGTATCGCCCGCGATGGTCTGGCTCAGATTTTCGGAATCAAGTTGAACCGCGCCGGCGGGCTGACCAAGGCTGCACGCATGCGGGATATCGCGCTGGCCCATGGGATAGACATGTTTGTAATGGCCACAGGCGGTACGGTTCTGGCCGATACCGAAGCATTGCATCTGGCCGCGACCATCCCGGATGACAACTGCCTTGCCGTATGGGCCTGTCAGGACATGATCACGGTCGATATTGCCGGGGGGCGTGGGCCCCGGAATGTTGATGGCCATTTGCACCTGCCAGAAGAACCTGGGCTTGGCGTTCATCCGGATGAAAACACATTAGGTGATCCAGTGGGAGTATACGCTTGAAAATCAACAAGATAACGCTCTGGTCTGTCGATCTGACAAGTCATGAAACGTACCACATGGCTGAAGGTAAGACCTGCGCCACTGTGAAATCCCATGTCCTGAGCCTTGAAACGGACACCGGTCACAGGGGGTGGGGTGAGGTTTGCCCGATCCCGCATTACTTGCCGGCCTATGCGGATGGGGTGCCGGGTGCCATTGCTGAGATGGCGCCTGAAATCCTCGGGATTACCCCATTTGGTGCAGACGCCCCCATGCGCAAGCTGGACGGATTTCTGCAAGGGCATCAATACGCGAAATCGATCGTCGATATCGCGCTTTGGGACCTGTTCGGTCAGGCGGCAGGGATGCCGGTTTATGCGGTGTTGGGTGGGCGAGCGCAGGCGGATATGCCGCTCTATCATTCAATCACTTGCATTGCGCCGGACGAGATGGCGCGCATTGCTAAATCCGCTTTTCAAACTGGTATCCGCCAGTTTCAGGTTAAGCTGGGCGTCGAGGGCGATTGGCAGGCGGATGCCGAACGGTTGATCAAAGTGCGCGAAGCCGTGGGAACCGGGCCATTGGTTTACGGTGA
Organism: Ruegeria sp. BHSB056; assembly: GCF_059613305.1. NCBI lineage: Bacteria > Pseudomonadati > Pseudomonadota > Alphaproteobacteria > Rhodobacterales > Roseobacteraceae > Ruegeria > Ruegeria sp. BHSB056. The sequence continues at coordinate 16,136 of NZ_JBXWSG010000027.1, forward strand.
CTGGAATTGTGGAGCATCGCGATTGCAGGCGACCCGTACCGGGCGTGCGGTGGCACATCTGGACGTGATGTTGGAACAGCCCTGCAAAACGCTGGAGGACTGTGCCGCTGTCCGTCAGGCTACCGGTCTTCCGATGAAAATCGACGAGAGTGCCTTTGATCTTGCCTCGCTGATGCGTGCGCATGACCTCGGGTGCATGGATGCGGTGGCGCTTAAACTTTCAAAATTCGGCGGATTGTCGGCAATGCGTCGTGCGCGGGACCTGACCGTGCATCTGGGCGCCGAGATTTGCGCGGAATGCACATGGGGGTCTGATATTATTACCGCGGCTTCACTCCACTTTGCGGCGTCGACGCCGAAGAGCTCCCTGATGAACACGTGTGACTTGTCGTCGTACGTGGCCCCGCGTCTGTGTCCTGATGCACCAAACCGTGAAAACGGCCGGATTGCTCCGCCCGAAGGTCCGGGATTAGGTGTGACCCCTGACCTCGAAATTCTTGGCACCCCGATTTTGGAGATTGATTGAGATGCTGAAGATCCAGACACAGTCCGAGTGGATAGCACGCGCAAAAGAGGTTCTGCCAGCTGGCGGTTTCGGCAACTTCGATCCGGGCATCATCATCGCCCGTGGTGAAGGCAGCCGTGTCTGGGACGAGGACGGCAACGAATATGTCGATTACCTGATAGGGTCGGGTCCGATGCTGCTGGGCCATGGCCACCCCGAGGTGATGGAAGCCGTATTGGAACAGTTGCCAAAAGGGATGACGTTTTTTGCAAACAACAGCAAGGGCATCGAATTGGCCGAGGCCATCATCGACGCCGTTCCCTGCTGCGAGCAGGTGCGCTTTGTCGCGTCAGGCGGCGAAGCCGACATGTATGCGATTCGCCTGGCGCGGGCTTATACCGGGCGCAGCAAGATTTTGAAGTTTGAAGGCGGTTACCACGGTATGAGCGCCGAGGCGCAGATGAGCCTTGCCCCAAGCCGCAGGGTCAATTTCCCACAGGCTGTTCCCGACAGCGCCGGTATCCCCGACAGCGTGGCCGAGCAGATGCTGATCGCGCCCTTTAACGATCTGGAAGCCGTCGCTGCTTTGCTGGAGGAAAATGACGACGTTGCCGCGATTATGGTCGAGCCTTTGCAACGGATCATTCCGCCAATGCCGGGATATTTGCAAGGCCTTCGAGGCTTGTGTGATCAACATGGTGTGTTGCTGATCTTTGATGAGATCGTCACCGGATTCCGGCTGGCTTATGGCGGGGCGCAGGAACGATACGGGGTCACACCGGATATCTGCACTCTGGGTAAGATCACAGGCGGTGGCTTCCCTCTGGCTGCGCTCGGTGCCAGCGTCGAGATCATGAAGCATTTCGATAAATCGAAGGTCGGGGAAGAAGGTTGGCTGATGCAGTTGGGGACCCTATCAGGGAATCCGGTCGCCTCGGTCGCAGGGCTTAAGACGATGGAGATTCTGCGGCGTGATGGCGCGTACGAGCGTTTGCGCGCAATTGGAAAACACTTGCAGCAGATTCAGACGGACGCCTTGAATGAAGCGGGTATCGCGCATCGGATATGCGGTGACGAGACTTTGTTTGACGTCTATTTCACCAACGCCGAGTGCCGCGATTATCGAAGTGCAAACCATGATGATCCACAGCGTAACGCCACTTATAATGCGGTGCTGCGCGCTCATGGAATTTTTAAGTCTCCGGGCAAGCTTTATCCGTCGCTGGCGATCACCGATGCGGATTTGGAACAGACACGCATCGCCGTCCGTCACGCCGTTGATGCGATTTCCTGAAGGTTGGATGTATACAACGTAAACGGGTCGCTGTTGAGTTCAACAGCGACCCGCTACCTTTGGAAGTCGGGGGTCAGCCTCGCCCCCTCGAATACTGATTAAATCACCGGCAATCTGAAAACTTTTCGATACTTTCGAGACTGACCCGACTTCCTCATCGGTATGTCACTTTAATGCCCGAGAATCTCGGCGGTCACAGTGATCAAGTTCACACTGCCTTAAATTAATTTGAATTTTTCCAATCGAAAAAACCCGGACCTGCCTGTTCCAACAGGTCTGCCGCCATCGCGCGGGCCATTTCTGGCCCGTCTTTGATGGAACCGGTCACATCTCTGTTCACGGTTTCCGATCCATCTGGGCGCAGGACTTCGCCGCGCAGCCTTAAGTTGTCTCCGTCCAGTTCTGCCAGACCAGCGATCGGAGTTTCGCAAGATCCGTCCAGCGCGGCCAGCAAGACGCGTTCAGCGGCCAGCCGCCATCCTGTTTCCGTGTGATGAATCGCTTCAAGCATTTCAGCCGCGCGCATATCGTTGCTGCGCCGTTCGATGCCAATGGTACCCTGTGCAATCGCGGGCAGCATGTCATCCGGAGAAATGGCGCTGGCTGGAATCTCGTCCATGCCCAGACGGCGAATGCCAGCCATGGCCAGAAAAGTGCAATCCGCAACCCCGGCTTCCAGCTTTTTCAGCCGCGTCTGCACGTTCCCGCGAAACTCAACCACTTTCAGGTCCGGCCGCCGGTTCAGCAGCTGTGCCCGGCGCCGCAAAGACGAGGTGCCCACGACGGCCCCTTCAGGCAGATCGTGGATCGAGTTAAGGCGCGGCGAGATGAAAGCGTCACGCACATCCTCGCGCGGAAGGAATGTGTCCAGAACCAGCCCTTCGGGCTGCTCAACAGGCATGTCTTTCGTTGAATGCACGGCGATATCGATTTCGGCGCGCAACATCGCCTCTTCGATTTCCTTGGTGAACAGGCCCTTGTTGCCGATTTCCTTCAGGGGACGATCTGCATCGATCATAGCGCGATTGTCGCCAGTTGTCTTGATCACGACGATTTCAAAGGCCGCTTCGGGTAGATCAAACGCATCGCTCAGGCGCTGGCGGGTTTCATAGGCCTGAGCCAATGCCAGCGGTGAACCACGGGTGCCGATTCTGAGGGGCGATGCGGGGGTGGGCAGGGTCAAAGTCATGTGCACAGCTTTAGTCGCGTCACATTGCCCTGACAATGGGGGCTGAGCTTGACAAATTGCCGCCGAAGGACGACCCGTTGCGAAAACCGGAAGACTGGGGGCGAAAATGGCCGAGACAAAGAAACTGCTGCGGGCGCTGGCGGGCGAAATACAGGATGTGCCGCCAATCTGGATGATGCGCCAGGCGGGCCGGTATCTGCCGGAATACCGGGCTACCCGTGCCCAGGCCGGGGACTTTCTGTCATTATGCTATAACCCGGAACTGGCCGCCGAAGTCACATTGCAGCCAATCCGGCGCTATGGGTTTGATGCTGCGATCTTGTTTGCCGATATCCTGCTGGTGCCGCAGGCGCTGGGTGCGGATTTATGGTTTGTTACCGGCGAAGGCCCACGTTTGTCGACCATCACGCGGCAAGCAGAGTTTGATGCGCTGAAACCGGTTGACGCAATTCATGAGACTTTGTCGCCCGTTTATGAAACGGTCCGGATCCTGTCGCGAGAATTGCCGTCTGAGACCACGCTGATCGGGTTCGCCGGCGCGCCATGGACGGTCGCGACCTACATGATCGCCGGGCGTGGAACACCCGATCAGGGACCAGCTCACGCTCTGCGAGAAAGCGATACTGTTTTATTCGAGGCGCTGCTGGATCGCATCACGGCCGCAACAATCGAGTATCTGTCGGCTCAGATCGAGGCCGGGGCTGAGGTGGTCAAGATTTTCGACAGCTGGGCGGGTTCCCTGAAAGGTGAGGCGTTTCGCAAATACGCTGTGGAACCATGCCGTGTGATTACGCAGTCCATCAAGGAGCGTCACCCCGGCATCCCGGTGATCGGTTTCCCGCGCGAGGCGGGGGAGGGGTATGTCGGGTTTGCCAAGACGACGGGCGTGGATTGCGTCGCACTGGACAACTCGGTGTCGCCTGATTGGGCTGCCAGACATGTACAGGTTGATGGTTGTGTGCAGGGAAACCTGGCCTCGTCGCATATGGTGACCGGTGGGCAGGCTCTGGTGGAAGAGACGCGGCGGATTGTCGAGGCTTTCTCGAACGGGCCGCACATCTTCAACCTGGGACATGGGATCACGCCGGATGCCGATCCTGAGAATGTTCAGTTGATGATCGATACGGTGCGCGGGCAGTAAGCAGGTTAAAGGGGGCCAGCCCCCTTCTTGGCCTGCGGCCAATTCATCCCCCGGGATATTTCGGGCCAGATGAAGTGCGGATCAGCGCAGGCTGTCAAGCTCTGCGAGAATCTCTTTAGTATGCTCGCCGCGCATGGGGCTGGGTTTCGGGGTCCAGTCATGGCCTAAAAACCGTGGGGCGGCGGCGGCCTGAAATGCGCCGTCAAAATCCTGCCAGCAGTTGCGATGGGTGTTCATCGGGTGTGAGCGAGCTTCGTCCGGGCTGAGAACTGGGGCAACGCAGGCATCTGTTCCTTGAAACAGGGCCTCCCAATGGTCGCGTGGTTGACTGGCGAAAATATCGGTCAGACGGCGTGAAAGCGAAGGCCACAGATCACGGTCGTATTGCCGTTGAAACTCGGTATCGTTTGTGAGGCCCAGTAAGTTCAGAAATTGCATGTAAAATTTTGGTTCGAGGCATTGCACGGAAATATAGCCGCCGCAGGCGCAGGCGTAGGTGCTGCTCCAGTGGGGACCGTCCAACAGGCTTTGACCCCGGGTTTCAGACAGGTTGCCGGTTTGGCGCATTGTCATCAACAGGTTCATCATATGGGCCGAGCCGTCATAGATTGCCGCGTCAACGACAGTACCTGCGCCAGTGCGTTGCGCATTGATGAGCCCTGCCAGAACGCCTGCCACAAGATACATGGCCCCACCGCCGATATCACCCACCAACGTTGGCGGTGTCTGCGGTGCTTGGCCGGGATGTGATGCATACCAGAGCGCTCCGGACAGGGCGATGTAATTCAGGTCATGCCCCGCCGTGTCGGCCAGCGGGCTATTCTGCCCCCAGCCCGTCATGCGCCCATAGACCAGTTTTGGATTGCGGGTCAGGCAGGCATCCGGGCCGAGCCCCAGTTTTTCCATCACACCGGGGCGGAATCCTTCGATCAGCGCATCGGCTGTGTCAATAAGGCGAAGCGCGGTATCCAGATCATTGGCGTCCTTCAGATCAAGTGCGATGGATCTTTTGCCACGATCCAGCAGGGAACGTTCCGGCATGCCCGGTGTCGTGGCGCCCCCTTTGCGATGGATTGTTATCACGTCAGCGCCCAGATCTGCCAGAAACATGGCTCCAAACGGGCCGGGACCCAGACCTTCAAGTTCGACAACACGTATTCCGTTCAGCATCAGGGCCCTCCATTCCCGGCAGAGTTTGCTGGCTGGTGTCGGGATTGCAAGCCGGATGATTGCTGGCGCGGGCGGTCTTCCTTCTGGCAGTTGTTCATCACATGGTGCGGAATGGGCCTGTTATCCCTGTGTTCGGGGCGATAGGGTTTGGGCCAGAACGGGGAGCGGATATGACGACCATTTTATCCATCAGAGATCTGCGCAAATCCTACGCCGATGGGTTCGAGGCGCTGAAAGGTGTGTCTCTGGACATTGAAGAAGGCGAAATTCTTGCGCTTCTGGGGCCGAATGGGGCGGGAAAAACCACTCTGATCTCGACGATCTGTGGAATAACCACGCCAACATCCGGCACGGTCTCAGTCGGCGGGCACGACATTCAGTCGGACTATCGCGCAGCGCGCAGGATGATCGGGCTTGTCCCGCAAGAGATCGCGCTGGAACCGTTTGAAAAGGTCTGGAACACAGTTCGGCTGTCACGCGGGTTGTTTGGGCTGGGCAAAGACAACGCCCGGATCGAGGGCATTCTGCGCAAGCTCTCGCTATGGGACAAGCGCAAGAACCCTATCAAGGAGTTGTCGGGCGGCATGAAACGCCGCGTGCTGATCGCCAAGGCCTTGGCGCATGAACCACGTGTTTTGTTTCTGGATGAACCGACGGCAGGTGTGGATGTCGAGCTGCGCAAGGATATGTGGGAAATCGTGGCCGAGCTGAAACGGGACGGTGTCACCATCATTCTGACCACCCACTACATCGAAGAGGCAGAAGCCATCGCGGATCGCGTCGGCGTCATCGACAAGGGTGAGTTGCTTTTGGTGCAGGACAAAGACACGCTTATGGCGCAGATGGGCAAAAAGCAGATTGTCGTCATGCTCACCGAGCCAATCGCCAAGATTCCCGATGATTTGGCCAGCCACAATCTGACCCTCAACGGCGCGGGGGATAGCCTGATCTATACCTACGATACCCATGCGGATCGCACGGGGATAACGACCCTGTTGAATGACGTGTCGCAGGCCGGACTGGTGTTGCGCGATGTGCAGACACGGCAATCGAGCCTGGAGGAGATATTTGTCAATCTGGTATCCGGAGAGGCGGCATGAACTGGACCGCAATCGCTGCAATCTACCGGTTCGAAATGGCCCGCTTCTTTCGCACCCTGGCGCAAAGCTTCCTGTCACCGGTTCTTTCCACTTCGCTGTATTTCGTGGTATTTGGCACCGCCATCGGCAGTCGAATTCAGGAGGTCGAGGGTGTATCCTACGGCGCGTTCATCGTCCCGGGCTTGATCATGCTGTCTGTGGTGATGCTTTCGATCTCGAACGCGTCTTTCGGAATTTATTTCCCAAAGTTTCTGGGCACCATCTACGAGCTGTTGTCGGCGCCGGTGAATTTTATCGAAATCGTGATTGGGTATGTCGGTGCGGCGGCCACCAAAGCGCTGTTCGTGGGGTTGGTCATTCTGGCCACGTCGACCTTTTTCGTCGACATACGGATCGAACATCCCTTTGCCATGGCGGCGTTCTTGATCCTGTCATGTCTCAGCTTCTCGTTGCTGGGTTTTATCATCGGGATATGGGCCAGTAATTTTGAACAGATGTCATTGGTGCCGCAGCTTGTGGTCACGCCGCTTATCTTCCTTGGCGGTACGTTTTATTCAATCTCGATGCTGCCGCCTCTGTGGCAGACGATCACGTTGTTCAATCCGGTCGTCTATCTGATTTCGGGGTTTCGCTGGTCGTTTTTCGGGCTTGCGGATGTGCCCATTGCCCTGAGTTTGCTGGCCATCATAGCCTTTACCGGGGTGTGTCTGGCGGTCATTGGCTGGATCTTCAAAACCGGCTGGCGCATTCGCAGCTAACCCACGCCGGTGCGTTGCATTTTTGCCCATCGAGTGTGTGAATCTGGTTCACGTCGCGTTCAAGGTTCGAAGAGTCCCTTGTTTACGGGATGGCGGCACTCTACATCGGCACCCATGAAGCTCAGCCTGCCGTTCGTCAAAAAACATCCCTGTGTGGCCATCGTCCGCCTGTCCGGCGCCATTGGAATGGCCGGGCGCGGGTCCTTGAATGACGCCACGCTGGCGCCGGTTCTCGAGAAAGCCTTTCGCAAGGGAAAACCTGCGGCCGTGGCGCTTGAGATCAATTCACCAGGCGGATCCCCTGTCCAAAGTTCAATGATCGGTGCGCGCATTCGACGTTTATCAGAAGAACTGAGCGTGCCAGTTTTCGCTTTTGTCGAGGACGTCGCTGCATCCGGTGGGTATTGGCTGGCCGCCGCAGCGGATGAGATCTGGGCCGATGACAGTTCCGTACTGGGATCGATCGGTGTGATCTCGGCTGGGTTTGGCGCGCATGTCTTTCTGGCGCGGCAAGGGTTTGAGCGGCGGGTCCATACCGCTGGGAAATCGAAGTCCATGCTCGACCCGTTTTCACCAGAAAAGAAAGAGGATGTGGCCCGCCTGCAAGGGTTGTTGGGCGATATCCACGAGAATTTCATTGCGCATGTCAAAGATCGGCGCGGGGACAAGCTGAATCAGGAAGCTGATCTGTTCACGGGCGAGGTCTGGCTGGCGCGCCGCGCGCAGGAACTGGGGCTTATCGACGGCATCGCCCATCTGAAGCCAAAGTTGCAGGACCGTTTCGGTGACAAGGTCAAATTTCGCCGCTATGGCGTGAAAAAACCGATCTGGACCCGGTTTGGGGCCAGCCTGGCGCAGGATGCTATCGCAGGGTTAGAGGAGCGGGCAGCCTACGCGCGTTTCGGTTTGTGACGTGATCGTAAAGGCTGTCACTCTTTTTCTGATCGCTATGGGCGTATTGGCAATGTTCGGCAAGTTGCGGTTTCCCGGGCAGAAAAAGCTGAGCTCGGCAAAATGTCCGCGATGCGGTCGGTATCGCATCGGAAAGGCCCCCTGTACCTGTGAAAAAGGAGGCCGGGCTTGATCACCACGTGGCTGCTGTCTGGTCTTGGCTTGTTGATCCTGTTGCTGGCAGGCGATGCCTTGGTGCGTGGCGCAGTGAACCTGAGCCTGCGTTTAGGTGTCCCGGCTCTGATCGTCAGCCTTACGATTGTGGCCTTCGGCACGTCCGCGCCCGAGTTGCTGATTGCTATCAGCGCCGTCAAGGAACACGCACCGGGTATCGCGCTGGGCAATGTTGTCGGATCAAACACGGCCAACATCCTGTTGGTTCTTGGCCTTCCAGCGATGCTGGCAACGATCCACACCAGCGAGTGCGACAGCCGTAGGAACTATGCCTTCATGCTGATGGCGACGGCCCTGTTCATAGGGTTGGCGTTTTGTGGAACATTCACCGTCGTCAGCGGCCTGATCCTGCTGGCGGCTTTGGGCCTGGTTCTGATGAATGCCTTTCGTGAAGCAAAGGCGCACCGCAAGGCCTGTGGGGAAGCCTGTGCCGATGACGACGACCTTGAAGGCTTGGAAGAAGCCGATCCTGACATGCCTTACTGGAAGGTATCGGTTTACCTGATCCTAGGCCTTGTAGGCCTTCCAATGGGGGCGCACCTGCTGGTGGAAAATGCGACGGTCATCGCCCGGACCTATGGTGTCAGTGAGACGGTTATCGGTCTGACCCTGATTGCGGTTGGAACGTCTTTACCCGAACTGGCAACAACCGTCATGGCCGCGTTGCGCCGGCAGGCCGATGTGGCCCTAGGCAACGTGATCGGCTCGAACATGTTCAATCTGCTGGCCATTATCGGGATCGCAACCTGGTTCGGGCGTATCCCGGTTGATCCCGGTTTCCTGTATTTTGACCTTTGGGTCATGCTGAGCGCTTCGCTGCTTCTGGTTCCCTTTGTTCTTTTCAAGCAGGATATCTCTCGCGTTTGGGGTCTGGTACTGACCTTCCTTTATGCGCTTTATATCACTGTATTGCTGGTGTGATCTGACAAAACGAGGTGAAGCATGACCCGAGCTTTGGTGACCGGTGCCGGTATTCGCATTGGCCGGGCCATGGCGCTTTATCTGGCCGGACGCGGATATGATGTCGCCGTTCACTATGCGTCCTCAGAACGCCCCGCGCACGAGACTGTGGCGGAGGTTCAGGCATTGGGCCGACGGTCGGTGGCCTTGCAGGCTGATCTGCTGGACGAGGCACAGGTGCAGGACCTGCTGCCCAAAGCAGCCGAGGCTCTGGGCGGGCCGATCACCTGTCTGGTGAACAACGCCTCAATCTTTGAATATGACAGTGTTCACACCGCGACCCGTCAAAGCTGGGACCGCCATCTCGACAGCAATCTGCGCGCACCGTTCGTTTTGACCCAAGCCATGGCCGGGCAGGGGCTGGCCCCGGACACAGACGAAAATGGCGAACCCCTTGCGACCGGTCTGATCATCAACATGGTGGACATGCGTGTACGCAAGCTGACACCCGAGTTCATGTCTTACACCATTGCCAAAATGGGGCTATGGACGCTGACCCGTACCTCGGCACAGGCGCTGTCCCCGGCAATCCGGGTCAATGCCATTGGGCCTGGCCCGACGGTACAGGGGCATCGTCAAAGCGCCGAGCATTTCCAGGCGCAACGATCGAATACTGTTCTGGAACGCGGGTCAAATCCATCGGATATCACTGCCGCATTGGGGTTTTTTCTGGATGCGCACGCGGTAACGGGACAACTGATATGCGTGGATGGCGGTCAGCACCTGGGGTGGAAAACACCGGATGTTCTGGGTGTGGAATGAGCATTTCCGCTGCAAGTTTTGCACCGCGCACGTTCATGTTACCTACGTGTTACAAAAATGTCTTTTTTTTCATACACTTGCTAAATGCTTGAAAAAATAACTATCAAAATCAATAGCTTGATAATGTGCCTATTTTTTGTGCAGGTTGATGAAGTGGTAATGAAACAAGGGAAATTCTAAGACAGTGAAAACTTATCTTCACACTTATCCACAGGAATCGTGGATTTGTTTTCTCTTGATCTGAGGCCCGCAAGATTGCAGCCAGTAAAAGAGAATCATATCGGAAACCCATGACTACCCACAGTGAATCGTCCCCGACCGGTTATGCCTGCATTCAGCGTTACGCAAAGACGCTGGACAGCTCACCGGGGGTGTACAGGATGCTGGATGCCGAAAGCCGGGTTTTATACGTGGGCAAAGCGCGAAACCTGAAGGCGCGGGTATCGAACTATGCAAGGCCGGGTCATTCGGGCCGGATCGAGAAGATGATTGCCTCGACCGCTTCGATGATGTTTCTGACGACAAGAACCGAAACCGAGGCGCTGCTGCTGGAGCAGAACCTGATCAAGCAGCTTAAACCGAAATACAATGTGCTGCTGCGGGACGACAAAAGCTTTCCAAACATCCTGGTCGCCAAGGATCATGACTTTCCTCAGATCAAGAAACACCGCGGGGCCAAGAAGGAAAAAGGCGCCTATTTCGGGCCGTTTGCCAGCGCGGGTGCTGTAAACCGCACGTTGAACCAGCTGCAAAAGGCATTCCTGCTGCGGAACTGTTCGGATTCCATGTTTGACAGCCGTACGCGGCCCTGTTTGCTCTATCAGATCAAACGGTGCTCGGGGCCGTGTGTCGGTTTGATTTCGGAACAGGATTACAGTGAAAGCGTAAAGGATGCAGAACGTTTCCTGTCGGGGCGCTCGACCAAGGTGCAAGAGGAACTGGCTGAACAGATGATGGCCGCGTCCGAGGCCATGGAGTTCGAACGCGCCGCCGGTCTGCGCGACCGTATCCGTGCGCTGACGCAGGTTCAAACTTCACAGGGTATCAATCCGCGCGGTGTAACCGAGGCGGATGTGATCGGTCTTTATATGGACAGCGGGCAGGCCTGTGTTCAGGTATTCTTCATCCGTGCCAACCAGAACTGGGGCAACAAGGATTTTTACCCGCGTGTAGGACCAGATGTATCTCCGGCCGAGGTGATGGAAGCTTTCCTTGGTCAGTTCTACGACAACAAGGAACCGCCGCGGCAGTTGATTTTGTCGGACGGGATCGAAAACGCTGATCTGATGCAGGAAGCTTTGACGGAAAAAGCTGGTCGTAAGGTCGAGCTTCTCGTGCCGCAGCGTGGGGAGAAACAGGAACTGGTTGCAGGTGCATTGCGCAATGCGCGAGAGTCTCTGGCCCGGCGCATGTCGGAAAGCGCGACTCAGGCCAAGTTGCTGCGCGGTGTGGCCGAGGCGTTTGATCTGGATGGCCCGCCCGGTCGGATCGAGGTTTACGACAACTCTCATATTCAGGGCACCAACGCAGTTGGCGGCATGATCGTGGCAGGGCCCGACGGGTTCATGAAAAACGCCTATCGCAAGTTCAATATTCGTGGCGATGACCTGACGCCGGGTGATGATTTCGGCATGATGAAAGAGGTTCTGAACCGTCGCTTCACCCGCCTGCAAAAAGAAGATCCGGACCGGGACAAAGGGCTTTGGCCCGACCTTCTGCTGATCGATGGCGGTGCCGGACAGGTCAGCGCCGTGCACGAGATCATGCAGGCCCACGGGGTCGAAGACATTCCGATGGTCGGTGTTGCCAAAGGGGTCGACCGTGACCACGGCAAGGAAGAGTTTCACCGGATCGGCCAGCGCCCTTTTGCGCTGAAACGCAACGATCCCGTCTTGTACTTTGTTCAACGGCTAAGGGACGAAGCGCACCGTTTTGCCATTGGCACCCACCGTGCGAAACGCGCCAAGGCCGTTGGTGCCACGCCGCTGGATGAAATCCCAGGTGTCGGCGCAGCACGCAAGCGCGCCTTGCTGACTCACTTCGGCAGCGCCAAAGCGGTAAGCCGGGCCAATCTGGCGGACTTGAAAGCGGTCGAGGGGATCTCGGCCGGGTTGGCTCAGAAAGTCTATGATTTCTTCCACGACAAGGGTTAGACCTGTCGCCCCCGCCACAGGATATACAGGCCCGAGGCCACAATAAGCGCGCTGCCGACCCACATGGTACGGTCCAGGCTTTCGCCGAACAGGGCGATACCCAACCCGATACCGAACAGCAGTCGCGTATAGCGGAACGGGGTCACGGCAGACACTTCACCCGTGCGCATTGCGTTCATGAGCGAGGCATAGGCCATGACGCCCATCAGAACCGCGCCCGTCAGATGCAGGCTGGTGTGCATGCTAACCGGTGTCATGGGGGCGCCTTCCCACGTCCGATAGGCAAGACCCGCGACGATAATGCTGAGGAAACCATAAAACCCCAGAACTTCGGTTCCAAGTGTGGCAGGGGCCGCGCGGCTGGCCAGATCACGCCCTGCGAACCCCAACATACCCAGCACGGCCAGTATCGACAGCAGTGAAAAACTGTCTCCGGTCGGTTGCAGAATAATGACGACGCCGATCATACCGACAAAAATTGCGTTCCATCGCCGCCAACCAACCGTTTCACCAAAGAATAATGCCGCGCCCGCGACCACAACCAACGGCGTCGCTTGCAGGATCACCGTGGCCGAGGACAAGGGCGTCAACGCGATGGCGAGCACATAGAACAACCGACCAAAGACTTCGAACAGCACCCGAACTTTCATCGGGCGGGAGAGAACGTCTGGGTGTATCAGGCGTTTTCCACGAGCTGACGCCAGCGCGGCAAAGATTACGGACCCGCCCGTCCCGAACAGCACCAGTACCTGCCAGATCGGAAGTGCGGAGGATGCTGCTTTCAGCAACGCATCCTCCAGCGCAAAGCCCGCCATTGCCGCCACCATCCACAGGCTGCCGACCATGTTCGACCGGGCGTCGGTTTGAATATGCGCTGTCATCCTGTACGTTCCGCTTTGCAGTCGACGGATAATCTGACCGCAAAGACGTGAAACGCCAAGTGCACCAGGTCCAAAGCGTCGGACCTGCGGCGCTTTGACCAAGCTGTTGTGAGTGATGTAGTTTTTTACCGGTTTGTCTTTTCTGTCTTGAACCGTCGATATAGGGTCCAAGCCATGAAGTGGAATTTGCCCAATATCCTTACGGTTCTACGCCTCCTGGCTGCGCCTGGTCTGGCCGTTATGTTTTTGTACTTCACCCGGCCCTATGCGGACTGGTTCGCTTTGATCCTGTTCCTTTCGGCGGCGATCACCGATTGGTTCGATGGCTATCTGGCCCGTGCGTGGAAACAGGAAACCAAGATGGGCGCGATGCTGGACCCGATTGCCGACAAGGCAATGGTGGTGATCGCGCTGATGATTCTGGTTGGCTATTCGACCGAACACTGGACGCCATGGCTGGTGCTACCGGCCACCGTGATCTTGTTCCGCGAGGTTTTTGTCTCGGGCCTGCGCGAATATCTGGGCGATGTGGCGGGGACGCTGAAGGTTACAAAGCTGGCCAAGTGGAAAACAACAGCGCAGATGATCGCCATCGCGGTACTGTTCTCGCAGGGTATCTTTGAACACTATGCCGTGATGGCAAGTTTCGGTATGGATGCCGAGCTGGTGGAACAGATCATCGTGGGGAAGGTTGAAGACGTGAACCACCTGCGCTGGCACATCAACGGCATGTTCTGGTCGGGTCAAGTCGGGCTGTGGTTGCTGTGGATTGCGGCGGCGCTGACATTGATCACCGGCTATGATTACCTACGTAAAGCCATGCCACATCTGAAGGAGATCTGAGGGATGGATGTGCTGTATTTTGCATGGGTACGCGAACGTATCGGTTTGCCAAAGGAAAAGGTCGAGACGCAGGCAGTCACTGTCAATGATCTGGTGGCCGAGTTGAGCGCTCGGGAAGAACGCTATGCCGCGGCATTTGCCGATTTGTCTGCTCTACGCGTTGCACTGGATCAGGAGTTGTCGGACTTCGACGCCTCGCTGTCGGGCGTTCGGGAAGTGGCATTTTTTCCGCCAATGACAGGCGGTTGAGCGATGCGGATCGCCGTTCAGCAGGAAGCATTCGATCTGGGAGCCGAGGCCAACGCATTTGCTGCTGGGGATGATGCCAACGGAGCCATTGTCACTTTCACTGGCGTTGTGCGCGACCTGGCAAGCGGTGATCTGGATGTGATGGAGATTGAACACTATCCGGGTATGACGGAACGGGCCCTGACCAAGATTGCCCAGGAAGCCAAGGAACGGTGGTCATTGGGTGACGTTCTGGTGATTCACCGCCATGGCCAGCTGGCGCCGGGGGACAGGATCATGATGGTGGCGACAGCCGCGCCGCATCGTAAAGATGCTTTTGAGGCAGCGGAATATCTGATGGATTATCTGAAGTCCCGCGCACCCTTCTGGAAGAAGGAAATCACCAGATCCGGTGCGGAATGGGTTGCTGCCAAAGATGAAGACGAAGACGCGCTGACCCGGTGGTAGTGACTTAGCGCCAGCTTATACTTGCAAACTTGGGCGCCCGTGCATGGCCGTGCGTTCAATCCGCGTTGTTGATCCGCCCGCGCATTTCTTCGGCCTCCTGACGCGCGGCCCGAAGGCCATCCATCGCGGCTGCCAGCTCGGCTTCTGTCTGGGTCAGCTGGTTCGTCAATTCGGCTTCACGTTGCTGCAAATAGGTGATGGCCTGATCGCGGGTTTCCTCGGCCTCGTGCAACTCCTGACTCATCCGGTCCAGATCAGCGACGTCGCTTTGTCGTACGCGGGACAGGCGATGCGCCAGCCAATTGGCAAACCAGCCCATGCAGAAGGCTGCGAACAGGATAATGGCAGTGACAATGACGAATTCTGTTCTGTTCAACTTACTGGTCCCCTGCATCCGCACCAAGTGCGGTCGTGTCGGTTTGGTCCTCTGCGGATGTCGCAGCCTCGACCTCGAGTGCTTCAAGGCCTGTTTCGGTACTCGCAACAGGCTCAGGGCGGATCAGACGGAACTCGATCCGGCGGTTTTCTTCCCGGCCCTCTTCGGTATCGTTGTCAGCGATGGGTTGCGTTTCCCCATACCCCACAGCGGTGTAGCTACTGGTCGGAATGCGCCGCCCGCGCAATTCGTTCAGGATGGATTGTGCCCGAGCCTGGCTGAGTTGTTGGTTCATCTCTTCGCGGCCCTGACTGTCTGTGTGGCCCTGAATCTCCATTCGGATCGGACCGCAGTCGCGCAGGATATCCGCAATCTGGTTCACCACATCGCGCGAGTCTGATGCAATCGTGGCCGATCCGGGCTCAAAGGCGATCTTGCTGGTGGCCTGAATTTCGGCGATCTGGGCTTCGCAGACTTCCGGGTCGGGCAGGGCGTCCTCGGGTTCCGGTGGGGGCTGATAGGTGATGGTCAGGGTGTATTCCTGCCCCTCGCCCAACTTGTCGGACAATTGACCTGCGATACGGGCCTTGGCGTCTTCTTCGTGGCTGAGGCCGATCAGCTCGACCGTATCGGGTGTGACGGTCAATACGCCGTTGTGGAGCTGACCCAAAGCCTCCAGACCGGCCAGAACACGTACCGGCCAATCCGCTGGAAGATCCGAAACGATGCGGGTGGCGGTATATACCTGATCGGACCCAAAAGCCGCGCGCGCGTAGCTGTCGACCATGTCGCGCAGAGTTTCATCACCCAGCCGTCCGCGCAATTGCACCAGCCCTTCAGGGCTGCGGGTGGCCGAAAACTCGACCGGGCCATTTGCGTTCGTTGTTTCAGGCTCGGGCAAAACGGCGTGCAATGCGAAGACCGCAGGCAGCTCGGTTTCAAGCTCGCCCACAACCCGGTCGAACACCACGGGATCGGTTCCTTCGGCGGCGATCAGGGTAATGTCCGCGTCTGACATGGTGACCGATCCTTGACCGATCCTGAACAGCGCCTGAATGCTTTTCTCGGCTGCTTCTGGCCAGCGTGGCGATGGTTCGCCCAAGGCGACGGTGCAGGAATAAGCCCCCGTCAACCCGGCGTTTTTCGCGGCGGCCACGATACGGTCACGTGCCTTCTCATCCTGGGCGGAACAGGCGTCAAAATGCCCACCTTCTTCGTCGATCAGGTAACGCAAAGTAAAAGGCGTGACGACGGGGCGAGGTGCTGAAATCGCCAGCCCAACCCGTAGGCTGGGCGGTGCCGTACGCGTCAGGTCGCGTTCCAGTTTTTGTTTTTCTTGCTGACTGTTGGCAATTGCCGTGATCCTGACCAGATCCGGGCTGGCGGAAATTTTGGCGCGGGGCAGGTGGGTCAGGGCCTCCAACGCGTAAGAAATTGCAGCATCCCACCCATTGGGCTTTGGGTAATCTGCTGTTTCCATCAGGTCCGAAACGGCAACAGCTCTGTCCAGATTGCCAAGCCGTTGGATCAGCTTGTCCCTGTTCTCACTGGCCGGGATCAGGCCAATCACCGATATTCCACTGTCATTGCGCAGGATTTCTACCGAAAAGCGCGGTGCTGCGAGGGCGGAAGTTGCGATAACTTCCATTTCGTCGATTACGCGGGATGTATCAACTTCGGTTCCCGCGGCGGTCAGTGCGTTAAAGCGGGTCGCCTCATCTGGCGCTGTGCCGGTCAGGACCACCCGCAAACCATCGGCTTCGACCTCGGCCCAATCATGTCCTTTCAGGTCCAGCGAGCGCCGTACAGCAAGTTCCGATGATTCTTCGATCTCGGTAACGGCATAGCTGGCTGCCAGAAGCGACAGGCCGGCTGATACAAGAAAGATCAGGGAAACAGCGATAAAATACGGCAGACGCATGTTTGGGTTTGACACTCCTCAGGCGTTTGTGCCGATCTTTACAGGCCCCGTTCAGCGGGTGCAATCAGAGCAGCAAGGCGACGCAGAGGAAGATCAGCGGAATAAAGCCGGTATCGCGGTTGGCCCGAAACAGCAGCAGCAGCTTGGCGTTGTCTTCGGTATCAAGCCCGCGCAATTGCCACATCATGTGCCAGCCCATGGCCCAGGGACCGCACAGCGCGATCCCCAACGCCAGAATCGATGCATCAGGCACCCCGGCATCAATAATGGCCAGCCCCATCAGCGATACTGTTGCGACCAAAAAATACTTCAGCCATTTCGCCGTGTCGGTGCCGAACAGGCGCGCGGTGGATTTGATGCCGACCAGTTCATCATCCTCGGTATCCTGATGTGCATAGATCGTGTCATAGAACAGGGTCCAGGCGATGCCGGACAGGTACAGCGTGACAGCAGGCCAGCCGAGCGACCCGCTATGCGCCGTCCAGGCCAGTAATGCGCCCCAATTGAAGGCCAGCCCCAGAAAAACCTGAGGCCACCAGGTAAACCGCTTGGCAAACGGATAAACGGTCACCGGCAGCAGAGATAACACCCCCATGGCAATTGCCGCCTGATTGAAGCTGAGAAGAATGCCAAGCGCCAGAAGGCCTTGCAGTATCATCCAGGCCGCAGCTTGCCGGACACTGACCTGCCCCGACGGTATCGGGCGTGATCGTGTGCGTTCAACCTGTGCGTCAAATTCCCGGTCTGTAATGTCATTCCACGTGCAACCGGCACCTCGCATCAAAAAAGCTCCGAATGCGCAGCCTAGGGCAATCCACAGATCTTCCCAACGGGGTTGGCCGTCATGCAGGATGGCCAGCGCCAGCCCCCACCAACACGGAAGCAGCAACAGCCATGTGCCGATGGGCCGGTCCGCGCGGCTGAGGCGCAAATACGGTCGGGCAAAGGCTGGGGCATGGGTGTCGACCCAATTGCCGGTGACGGCATCGGCGACTTGACCATCTGGTGTTGGGGCATTGCCTTGCATATGTAGGTCTCATGAGTGCGAAAATCAGACTGTATGTAGAGCAGCCCTTGGGTCAGGGGCAATCGGTTCCTTTGACGCGCGATCAGGCGCACTATCTGTTTGGCGTCATGCGACTGCCGGTTGGCGGAGCAGTGGCGCTGTTTAACGGTAAGGATGGAGAGTGGCTGGCCGAGGTCGCCGAGTCGGGAAAGCGTGGCGGCGCTCTGACCTGTATCAGGCAAACCAAACCTTTGCAGCTGCCCCCCGATCTGTGGTTCCTGTTTGCGCCGATCAAAAAGGCGCGCACCGACTTCATTGTAGAAAAAGCCGCTGAAATGGGCGCGGCTCGCATCCTGCCAGTTCAGACCGAATTCACCAACGCAGACCGTATCCGGCAAGACCGGCTTCAGGCTCATGCAATCGAAGCAGCTGAACAATGCGGTGGAACCTACGTGCCCGAGGTGGCAGACCTTCAGCGGCTGGACCGTGTGCTGAAGACCTGGCCTGAAGGGCGGCAGTTGATGTTCTGCAACGAAGCCGAGGTCGGCTCGGCCCTGCGGCTGGCAGCGAACGAAAAAGGGCGCCCCTGGGCGATTCTCATCGGCCCGGAAGGCGGGTTTTCCAACGCTGAGCGTGCACGGCTGTCGGCTTTACCCTATGCGCATGTGGTCAGTCTTGGCCCGCGTATTCTACGGGCCGATACAGCGGCGGTGGCCGCATTGACCATGTGGCAGCAGGCATTGGGGGATTGGTCGTGATTCGCGAGGCGGTTCAATCGGATGCCCCGGCGCTTGAGAGGTTTCTGGCCCGCTACCCTGACAGTTCAATGTTTTTGCGTAGCAATTTGGCGGCTCATGGGGTGGGGTTGAATGCGAATGAGTATTCCAGCCGCTACTTCATCTGGGGTGAGGACCGGGTTCAAGGTGCCTTCGGGCTCAGCAAGAAGGGCTATCTGATGGTTCAATTGCCCGACGCCGAAACCGAAGCTGCCGAGTGTTTCGCGCGGATGATCGAAGACGAAACCGTTTTGGGTATGACGGGGGATGCACATCAGGTCGAGGTGACGTTGGGCGCTCTGGGCTTGGGGCAGGCGAAGTACCGGTTGAATCACGATGAACCGCTTTATCGACGTGACCTGCACGGTCTGACCGAGGCACCTGTTCCTTATCGCGATTTGCGCGCCGAGGATCGAGCAAGACTGCACGCTTGGTTCACGGATTACATCGAAGATACCGGACAGGCCGCGGGCGAAGAGGCGCGTGAGCTGGCCGCAGAGCGCGTCGAGGCGGAATTGACCGCAGGAAGGGCGATTGTCCTGATGGAAGGCGACGCGCCGGTTGCCATGGCGTCAGTGAATGCCAGGGTTCACGACCAAATTCAGGTCGGTGGTGTTTTTGTTCCACGAAAAAACAGAAATCGCGGCCTGGGTCGACGGGTCACGACCGCATTGATGCAGAAAGCAAAATCCGAGGGCGCGGCGGCAGCGATCCTGTTTGCGAACAACGCACCTGCCGCTCGTGCCTATGAGGCGATTGGGTTCCAACAGGTGGGTTGGTACAAGGTCGCTTTGCTTCAGGAACCGCAAAGGGTGCTCTCATGAGTTTCATCCGACCTGAAGCAAAACTGGCGCTTTGGCGTTGGCGCGAGGTTCTGGTCGCGGCTTTTGTCCTGATCCTTGGTCTGAGCTGGATCAGCGGGCCGGGCGGACTGTTGGCCTGGATAGGCTGGTTCCTGATTGTCGTGTCAGCGGCTTTGGCCGTGATCGGCATACAGCGCGCGCGCTTCAGAACAGGTGTGGGCGGGCAAGGTGTCGTGACGATTGATGAAGGTCAGATCACTTATCTGGGCCCCTTGGATGGCGGCATCGTCGCGTCCCGCGAAATTGAGCGTCTGGCTCTTGACCCGACCTCCGACCCCGCACATTGGGTTCTGGATCAGCCGGGCCAGCCTGCGCTTCACATTCCTGTGAATGCAGAAGGAGCCGAGGCGTTGTTCGACGTATTCTCAAACCTGCCGGGCCTCAAAACCGAGCAAATGCTGTCGGAACTCAACGGCAAATCGCGGCATCCGGTCGTTATCTGGGAACGCACACCGTCGCGTCCGACGCATTTGCCGTTGCATTGACACTGACGCCATTTGCGACCACGACTTGACCTTCAAAACAGACACAGCAGGATCGGAGCACGGTTCATGTCCATCCCTCAGTCCGGCGGCGGTCCGATCGAACGCCATGAACAACTGGCCGAATATCTGGAATCGGGTTGCAAACCCAAGCAAGATTGGCGCATCGGCACCGAGCATGAGAAATTCGGCTATTGCAAGGACACGCTGAAACCTCTGCCTTTTGAAGGAAAGCGATCCATTGTCGCCGTGTTGGAGGGGTTGCGGGATCGCCACGGCTGGGAAGAGGTCCGTGAATCCGGTCATCTGATCGGTCTGGAAAAGGACGGCGCAAATGTCAGCCTTGAACCGGGTGGCGCGCTGGAGCTGTCGGGCGCCCCTCTGGAGACGATCCATGAAACCTGCGATGAGGTGAATACTCACCTGCGCGAGGTGAAGGATATCGCCGATGAGATCGGTGTGGGATTCATCGGTCTGGGCGCGGCGCCGATCTGGACGCATGACCAGATGCCGCTGATGCCCAAGGGGCGGTATCGGCTGATGAACGACTATATGGAAAAAGTCGGCACCATGGGCCGCGCCATGATGCGGCGGACGTGTACCGTTCAGGTTAATATCGACTTCGGGTCCGAAGCCGACATGGTACAGAAACTGCGCGTGGCGCTGGCATTGCAGCCGGTAGCGACGGCGCTGTTTGCCAATTCTCCGTTCTTCGAAGGTAAAGTGAACGGCCAGAAAAGCTGGCGCAGCCATATCTGGCGACATTTGGACGATGCGCGCACGGGCATGTTGCCCTTCGTGTTCGAGGATGGCTTTGGATTCGAACGCTATGTCCAATACGCGCTCGATGTTCCGATGTATTTTGTCTACCGCAATGGTCAGTACATCAACGCGCTGGGCATGTCGTTCCGCGATTTCCTCAAGGGTGAATTGCCTGCATTGCCGGGAGAAACGCCGACCCTGTCGGATTGGGCCGATCACCTGACGACGGCCTTCCCCGAGGCGCGGATCAAGAAGTTCATGGAGATGCGCGGTGCGGATGGTGGCCCTTGGCGACGGCTTTGCGCCTTGCCGGCCTTCTGGGTTGGGCTCACCTATGACCAAACCGCGCTGGATGCAGCGTGGGATCTGGTCAAGGGCTGGGATGCTGAAACGCGCGAGGGGCTGCGTGTTGCGGCGGCTAAAGACGGGCTTCAGGCGCAGGTTGGCAACGTCAACATGCATGATCTGGCGCGTGAAGTCGTGGCGATCTCCGAGGCGGGCCTGAAAGCCCGCGCGCGCCCCGGTGCTGGTGGGCTGGTCCCGGATGAGACGCATTTCCTGAATGCGTTGAAGGAAAGCATCGACACCGGCAAGGTTCCGGCAGATGAGTTGCTGGAACACTACAATGGCGACTGGAATGGAGACCTGACCCGGATTTATCCCGAATACAGCTATTGATGCGCACCGTCCCGCTTGCATTCGCGGGGCGGGGCCGATAGCAGGTTCTCGACCAAATTCAGAGGGCCGTCATGGACGATCTTAAGGCAAAGTATCTGGGCCAAATCGCCCAGGCAGGCGACGAAAACGCGCTTGAGGCGATCCGCGTCGCGGCTGTTGGCAAAAAAGGCGAGGTCGCGTTGAAGATGCGCGAGCTGGGCAAGATGACGCCCGAGGAACGTCAGGTCGCAGGCCCGGCGCTGAATGCCCTGAAGGATGAGATTAACTCGGCGCTGTCCGCCAAAAAAGCCGCGCTGGCCGATGTTGCACTGGATGAGCGCCTGCGGACCGAATGGCTGGACGTCACCCTGCCGACCCGCCCGCGCCGTCAGGGGTCAATCCACCCGATCAGCCAGGCGACCGAGGAACTGACCGCGATCTTTGCTGAACTGGGCTTCTCGGTGGCCGAAGGGCCGCGTGTTGAAGACGACTGGTACAATTTCGACGCGCTGAACATCCCCGGTCACCACCCCGCACGGGCCGAGATGGACACGTTCTATATGCACCGCGCTGAAGGCGACAATCGCCCGCCGCACGTGCTGCGCACCCATACCTCGCCGGTACAGATCCGGTCGATGGAAAAGCAGGGTGCACCGATCCGCGTCATCTGTCCGGGCGGCGTGTACCGCGCCGATTACGACCAGACCCACACGCCGATGTTCCATCAGGTCGAAGGGCTGGCCATCGACAAGGACATCTCGATGGCGAACCTGAAATGGGTTCTGGAAGAATTCGTGAAAGCGTTCTTCGAGGTCGACGATGTCGAACTGCGCTTCCGCGCCTCGCATTTCCCCTTCACCGAGCCATCGGCCGAGGTCGATATCCGCTGTTCGTGGGATAACGGTCAGCTGAAGATCGGTGAGGGCGACGACTGGATGGAAATCCTTGGTTCCGGCATGGTCCACCCCAAGGTGATCGCCGCTGGAGGGATCGACCCCGAGGTCTATCAGGGTTTTGCATTCGGGATTGGCATCGACCGTCTGGCGATGCTGAAATACGGCATTCCGGATTTGCGGGCGTTCTTTGATTCTGACCTGCGCTGGCTGCGCCACTATGGGTTCGCGGCGCTGGATATGCCGAACCTGCATGGTGGTTTGTCGCGGTGAGCGAAATTGAGGTGATCACGGCGTGCGAGAACGTGTGCCGTGATTTCCATTGGATCGTAAGTCTCGACCCTCGAGTTATACAAGGGATCCTTACTCTACTAGCGGCGCTTGTTGCGGCTCTAACGGCACTACACATCGCTAAGAAAATCTACCCTATTCAAAA
Organism: Ruegeria sp. BHSB056; assembly: GCF_059613305.1. NCBI lineage: Bacteria > Pseudomonadati > Pseudomonadota > Alphaproteobacteria > Rhodobacterales > Roseobacteraceae > Ruegeria > Ruegeria sp. BHSB056. The sequence continues at coordinate 38,885 of NZ_JBXWSG010000027.1, forward strand.
AGATAAAGACCGTGACATTAAGATCGATGAAGAAAAGCGATCAGTTTATCGGGACTATCTCAAAAGCGTCGACCTTATCGTCAATCAAAGACTTTACGAGAGCCAAAATGATAAACTCAAGGCATTTGCAGATTGTAAATCAGCTTTAAACGAAGTTCTGATTTTTGCTGACCAGAAAACAGCGGCAGCAATGTGGGCGCTATACAAGTCAGCTTCAATTCTCGCGAATAAAATGTCCGAAAAGCACGAAACAGACGATGTTAGTGTCGATGAGTTTTCAGATGTAATTCGGGCAGCAAACAGAGATTTTCAGCTTGCTGTTAACGCCGCGAGAAGTGAACTTAACGGGGAAAAGCTGGGCTTCAATTTAGACCTCGCGATTTTGGCTAGCAAACGCAGTTAGATGTCCCGGCGCGGAGCAAAGGCCGATAGGCCACCGCGCTATCGCCAGACCACCCGCACGGGTTGGCGATTTGTCCCCGACAGTGCAACGCTCGAACAGCGCTCGGACTTGGCCCGCATAAACTGCCCACCACAACCCAAGGATCGCCATCCCGCGGTCTGCTCATAGCGCGGCTTGATGTTTTGACCTTATGTAGGGCGGGCTTCAGCCCGCCATGTGCGATGGGTGGGTGCCGGGCTGAAGCGCGGCCTGCGTTCGGACCACACCGATATGTTAAGTGACACGGCGGAATGCCTCGTTAGGGTCGGGCGCATGATCTGTCGATTGCTCTGCCCTCTCCTGTTAATTGCCTCGCCCGCCTTTGCCATGGGTCCCTGGAAAACCGAATGCCACGGCGATATTGCCTGTGATCTTGGCGACCGCTCGTATCACGTTCTTGAACCTGATGGCTGGGATGGTGAAACACCTCTGCCGGTGCTGCTGCATTTCCATGGCTGGTCCCGGCAGGGCGCCGTGGTCGTGAACCACGAACGGATTGCCGGGGCCACGAAGCGTCGGGGTGTGCTGCTGGTGGCCCCGAACGGTTTGGGCAAAAGCTGGGATTTCTGGTCCGCAAGCTCGGATGATGTGCCTTTTGCCGACCGGGTGCTTGAGGATATCGCCAGGCGCTATCCGATAGACCCGACCCGCATCTATGTATCAGGCTATTCCTTTGGCAGTGCGATGGCGTGGCGCTTTGTCTGCGAAACCGGCGATGATATCGCGGCACTGCTGGGTGTGGCGGGAACACTCCGCCAGACCGAGACCTGCCCGCAAGCCCCGCGAGAGGCGCGGCATGTCCATGGGACAGATGACACGGTAATGGATTTCCCGTTTGGTCCGGGTGGCGACATGACATACCCGGTGGCGCTGTGGCGTGAGAAATATGGCTGCGGTGCAGCGACTCCGCGCGGTGATTGGAGTGTGGAACCGTTCCTGACGCTCAGACGAGTGGAATGGACCGATTGCGCGCAGGGGCAGGTGACGCTGGACACGCATCCCGGTGGGCATTTCATCCCCCATGGCTGGATCGGATGGCAGCTGGATGAGCTTTTGGGCCGCACCCCCACCTATCCGTGACGCGCAGAGCTTGCACCCCGGCGCATTCTTTGCCATTGCCTGTGCCGACTGAATGTTCGCCAAAAAAGGCCCCGTGCAATGAAATTCACTCTGTCCTGGCTGAAAGACCACCTCGACACTGATGCTTCGGTTGATGAAATCGCCGAGGCGCTGACCGATCTCGGGCTTGAGGTCGAAGAGATCGTGAACCCGGCCGAACGGCTGGCAGGCTTTACGCTGGGCTATGTGAAACACGCCGAAAAACACCCTGACGCAGACAAGCTGCGCGTTTGCAAGGTCGATACAGACGAGGGCGAGCTACAGATCATTTGCGGTGCACCCAATGCGCGTGAAGGGATCACGGTCGTGGTCTGCAAACCGGGCATGTACATCCCTGGCCTGGACCTGACCATCAGCGTCGGCAAGATCCGCGGTGTCGAAAGCTGTGGCATGATGGCGTCCGAGCGTGAGCTGGAACTGTCGGATGAACATGACGGCATCATCGAACTGCCCTCGGGCGAAGTGGGTGATACATTTGTGGACTGGCTTGCAGAAAACGACCCTTCCAAAGTCGACCCGATGATCGAAATCGCGATCACTCCGAACCGCCCGGATGCGCTGGGGGTTGAAGGGATTGCGCGCGATCTGGCCGCGCGTGGAATTGGCACGTTGAAGCAGCGTGACTATACGCATGTTCCGGGTGATTTCGATTGCCCGATCAAGGTGACGATCGACGAAGACACGCTGGATGGCGCGCCGCATTTCACCGGCCGTCTGATCCGTGGCGTGAAGAATGGCCCCAGCCCGCAATGGCTGCAGGATCAGTTGAAGGCCATAGGTCTGCGTCCGATCTCGGCGCTGGTGGATATCACCAATTACATGACCTACGATCACAACCGCCCGTTGCACGTGTTCGACGCCGACAAGGTGCAGGGCAACCTGCGGGTGCACCGCGCCAAAGGCGGCGAGACGCTGGTCGCACTGGATGAAAAAGAATACACGCTGCAACCCGGAATGATGGTGATTTCGGATGACAAGGGCCCGGAATCGATTGCGGGCATCATGGGCGGTGAGGAAACCGGATGTACCGAGGAAACGGTAAACGTTTTCCTCGAAAGCGCGTTCTGGGATCATGTGCAAATTGCGCTCACAGGCCGTGCGCTCA
>NZ_JBXWSG010000028.1:0-40894 GCF_059613305.1 Ruegeria sp. BHSB056
TTCAGGGATCTCATGGCGAGTGACACACCGCCGACCGCAGTTTTGTGCGGAAACGATGTTCTGGCTGTCGGCGCATTGAGACAGGCGCAGAAAATGGGGCTCCGAGTGCCTGAGGATGTGTCAATTACCGGCTTTGACGACATCGAAATCGCGCGCATTGTCATCCCTGCCCTGACAACGGTTCACGTGCCCCACCGCGAAATGGGTCAAAAAGCTGCGCAAGAGTTGATACGGATGATCGAAACGAACTCTTCGGGCCAGTCTTTGGAACTGTCGACCCATTTGGTTACCCGAGACTCCTTGCTTGGCCGCATACCCTAACGCTCAGAAAGGTCGGCGATTTGTCCCCGAGTTCATTGCGTGTGAAAGGCGCACCGGGCTGCGATTCAGTGTGACGTTCCGCTTTCATTGACCTGAATCAAAGCACGCAATGCGACCACATAGTGAAGTACGAATATATCATCGGGCCCGACGCTCACTTGCCTGACCCCAAGCAAATTTTCCGGTGATCAGTGATTCAGTGGTGTGAAAGTTAGCTCCGTGGGCGCGGCGAACGTGCGGCGCGCTCTCCTGCCGACTACCCTCTGGCTACTCGGCACTTATCGCATGCCAGTAAGTGCAAATGATCAAGGCGACGGGACCAAGCACGGAAACGTCGATGCCAACTTAAGACACGCGATGTAATCCAATTGGCGGATAGATGATGTCCATCGTTGAACAAAAGACACCAAAGCTGCGACGGGCGCTGACGACCCCGCTGCTCACGCTCTATGGGCTTGGAGTGACCGTGGGGGCTGGCATTTATGTGCTTGTTGGTGCGACGGCCGGGATAGCGGGCCCGTATGCCGCGGTTTCGTTCCTGATTGCTGCGCTTGTTGTTGCGCTGACCGCCCTGTCATACGCAGAACTGGCAACCCGATATCCTGTGAGTGCGGGTGAGGCCGCCTATGTCGAAGCTGGGTTTCAGAAAAGCTGGATGGCCGTGCTGGTCGGTCTCGCGGTGGCCGCCTCGGGCATCATCTCGGCCTCGGCCGTGGCTATCGGGGCCGCGTCGTACCTTCAAACGCTTACAGGTTTAGGCATTTCAAGTCTGACAATCGGTGTAGTTCTGATCATGGGGCTGATCGCCCTTTGGGGGATCACGCAATCGGTATTGGTGGCGGCAGTCATTACCGTCATAGAAATCAGCGGGCTACTCGTCGTTATTGGTTGGGGCCTGTCCCTTCCGGACCCTCAGGGCTATGCCCTCACCCAGATGGTTCCTGGGCTGGACCCAAACGCCTGGAGAGGGATATTGGCCGCTTCGCTTCTGGCGTTTTTCGCCTTTGTGGGTTTCGAGGACATGGCAAATGTCGCTGAAGAGGTTAAAGACCCCGCCGGAACAATCCCGAAAGCAATCCTGTTGACGCTTATTCTGGCCACGGTCTTGTATCTTGGTACGTCCATGACTGTTCTTTATGTGGTGCCGATCGATGTCCTTTCGGCGTCCGCCGCGCCGCTGGCCCTGATTTTCACGGACGCGCCCGAGGTTGTCCAGCAGGGGTTTTCGGCCATTGCCATCGTAGCCACAATCAATGGTGTTCTGATCCAGATGATCATGGCATCCCGCGTGATCTACGGGCTCGCGGACCGGGATCATTTGCCAAAGTTTCTGGCTAAGGTATCTCAGGTCACTCAGACACCAACGGTAGCGACAATCATGGTCATGGCGATAATCCTGTTGCTGACCCAAACGCTTCCAATCGCCATTCTGGCCGAGCGCACGTCGCAAATTGTTCTGGGTGTCTTTGTGCTGGTCAATCTTTCACTGATCCTTTTGAAGACCCGGGCTGAATTCAAAGAACCGCAGTTCCGCGTGCCACTTGTTGTTCCCCTCTTTGGGGTAGTGACCAGTTTGTTGCTTTTTGCGTCCGCGTTTCTGTAAGCCTGTATCATTAGGTCAAGGAAATCCTACGATGCGATTTACGTGAACATGACCACTGACCAGCCTTCTACAGGAGCGATGCTTTCTGCATGGTGGCATAGAACCTTTGTTGATCTGGCCCGACAGATGCAATGGTCCTACCTGCCACCGCTCATGGTCTATTTTGCCGCCGGTGTTTCTGGCCTGACATCGGTCGTCGGCGCCTTCTTTCTTAAGGACTACCTTAACCTATCCGCATCCTTTGTTGCGGGGCTGGCATTTTGGGCCGGGCTTCCCTGGATCCTGAAAATGCCGCTGGGTCATATCGTTGATCTGTTTTGGCGGTGGAAGTCATTGCTGATTCTATTGGGGGCAACCCTGATTACCTTGTCCCTGCTCACCATGTACGGGCTTGTAGCCTTTCCCGGGCATATGGCTGATGTGATTCCGCTGGAACACTGGTACATCATTGCCCTGCTCTTGGCGCCTTCCGGCTATGCCATTCAGGATGTTGTAGCCGACGCGATGACGGTCGAAGCCGTTCCAAAGATCAATCCCGACGGGCAGCCGTTTTCACCCGAGGAAACCCGTGCTCAGCATACAACAATGCAAACACTGGGCAGGATCGCCATTATCTCCGGATTCGCAGCCGTTGCGGCGGTCAACATCTGGGTGTTCTCGGGAACCGAAGGCATGCAGAAATCAGACCGCCTTGCATTGTATGGCAACGTCTATCTGATTGCACTTGTCATTCCTCTGTTGTCCGTCAGCGGCGTGGTCTTGCACAGTTTGATACAGCGTCGACGTCTTCGCCTAGGTCATCCCCCGCATACCCCTGACGAAACCACCGAGGTCAAATGGCCGATCCTGCTGGGCGGTCTCACCTTTGTCGTACTAAGCATTGTGTTGGGAACATCGAATTTCCAACTCGCTCAGGAAACTATATTTGCAGTCTCACTGAGTGTGATCTTGTACCTGATGTCACGCTTGGTGAAGGAACTGAACCTAAATCAGGCAAAGGCCCTGATTGGTACCGCAATAATCATCTTCGTGTTTCGCGCGGTTCCCCTGCCCGGGCCAGGGTTGACCTGGTTCGAAATTGACGAGTTGGGGTTTGACGAGCAGTTCCTGGCTATCCTGGCGCTTCTGACGTCCCTGCTTGCATTGGTCGGGCTGATCGTCCTGAGACCGTTTATGGCCAACCGCTCGATTGCGCAGGTCGTCATCATTCTAACCATCGCGTCGGGGGTCCTCGCCCTGCCCAACCTTGCGCTGTATTACGGCGTGCATGAATGGACGTCTGCGCATACCGGCGGGATCGTAGACGCAAGGTTCATCGCAATCCTCGACACCGCAGTTGAATCTCCACTGGGCCAAATTGCGATGGTTCCTATGCTGGCCTGGATCGCACGCAATGCTCCTGTGCATCTGAAGGCAACTTTCTTTGCCGTCATGGCGTCATTCACCAACATGGCCTTATCGGCCAGCAGTTTGGCAACGAAATACCTGAACCAGATTTTCGTGGTGTCGCGCGCGGTAACCGATCCGCAAACCGGTGTCGTCTCATCAATTGCCGATTACGGCCAACTTGGGCACCTGTTGATCGCCGTGGCCGTGATTTCTGTGATCGTTCCGCTGACGGTCGTATTCTTTGTTCAAAAATCGCCGTTCCAGACCAGTGATTGATTACTGGCTGGCAGTTTCATTCAGCAAGGTTTTCAGGTGCAAGACCGGAACCCCGATGTTTGAGCCTCCGAACTCTGGCAGGATCGCGGCGTTAATCGCGACCACCTCACCCTTGCGGTTCAGGGCCGGTCCTCCGCTTCCTCCTGAGGTTGTTTCTGCGTCATAAACAACTGCACCCGGACTTGTCTGTGCCACGATTCCTCGGCTGGCGAGCGGTTGAACCTGGTTTTGCGCAGATAACCGTGCGGCGATCGTCCAGAAATTGACGGACCCATCTTTCTCGAGCGTTTTTAGAAATTCCGGCCCCGCCTGCGCAATTAACGCTTTCAGGCCAGTAGGGTACCCCAGCAGAAAGACTTCGTCACCGCTGCGAGGAAGGTCATCGGCCAGTCGTAATCCCTGCCCTTCAATTCGGCTTGGATCAACCGACAAAAGTGCCAGATCAGCGGTTTCACTGAAGCGGTCCAAAGTAGCCTCGATCGGATCGGTCTGACCTGGCAGATAGGCCAGCAACCGCAGCATCTCGGCCTCAAGACCTGCGTTTTTCAGTGCCTGAGCCTTGTCGCCGGATGTCCAGGGCAAGGCAACGTGGCGGTTGGTGGCCATCAGCGGCGTACCCTCCAGCAGAAATCCGGTGCCGGTGAACTGGAACTCTGCGGGCTCACCTGTTGCCTCCGGTTCGATCCAGGGTTGACCGAAGGGTGTTTGCAGCTTCTCTCCGTTTGGCCCCAACACATGGCGCAGCAGTTTGCCGCTTTCGATATGACGCAATCCGTAGGCACCCTGAATGAAAGCCACTGATTGAGTAGACGCGGTGATGACCCGCGTGGACGCCCCTGCGCGCTGTTCAAGGGTACCCAAACGCTGCTCGGTAGATATCAGCTGATTCTGAAAGGCATCCCTCAACGCCACAAGGTCTTCGGGGGTTAGCACATCTTCCCGCGTCTGGCTAAGCATGGCCGCCACGGCTTCGATCTTGCGGGCTTCCTGTTGTAGACTGTCGGCCAGTCTCCGGTCGTTTTGATAAAGCAGGAACAGCAGACCTGCGATCAGCGCAATCGCGGCAACCACCGTAATCCTGAAGAACATAGTGGTTTGAGAAACAAGCCGTCGCCCACTCTCACGTAGCGCACCCGACATTCTTTGGGCAAAGGGCCGGCGACTTGACCGCGCATAAGCATAGGCGTCACTTAGGATATCCTCGACCGTGTGACGAATGGGAAACCTCTGAGTACAAATGCGATACCGGGATATCGGACCCAATTCGCCAAATTCGATCATGTCACCGTGTTTCAGCGTTGCCGACACAATCTTGTGGCCATTGACCCAGATGTCTTGCCCTGTCAGCGCGTTGAGCACATAGCCCCCCTCGGACCACTGAAGCGTTGCGATGTCTTCGTCATGGGGTGGTGTGTTGTCTTTCAGGCGCAGGCCTAGCGCACGGGCTTCGCCAACAGAAACAGTCAATGCGCTGTCGACAAGCCAGGAAATAGTTCCTCGGGACGGGCCCGTCAGGCTCTCCAGAAAGGCATGAACATCACCTGCGCAAGGCTCTTGGGGCGTTTTCGCGCCGATCTGATCCATTTCCCGCATAGTTGGGCTCTGCTTAACAGTGATGGGGTCACTCTATCATAAGACGCCCGGAATCCTACCAATCGCAAGGGGGATGCCCAAAACCGGAAATATCTACAGGCACAAGTCAATTTGGTGGAACGTCCCGACACGGCTGCAATGCCTGCCAGAGCAGACCTTCACCGGAAATCGCCGTCTGACCTGAGAGTTCTGGAGCGGGTAGCGGGAATCGAACCCGCGCGTTCAGCTTGGGAAGCTGACAGGCTACCATTACATCATACCCGCCGGCCCCTGAGATATAACCAGAGTTCCCCGACGCGCAAGCCGGATCGTTTCAGGTGGCCCGGAAAATGTCACTCGGTCCGCGCACGAAGACTGTCGATCAGCGAGTCATCAACATCCAAAGCCTGGATGGCCGCCTCAAGCGTGCGGCTGTCCAGATGTTGCGGGTTCAGATCGACCCCGGCTGAAAACGCTTTGACAATGGCCTTTATGGCGCTGATACGTGCGTATCTTTTGTTATTGGCTGGTATCACGTGCCACGGCGCCAGATCGGTTGACGTCCGGGCCAGCATTTCATCCACGGCGACCTCGGTATCATCCCATTTCTCGCGATTCCTGAAATCCTCGTACGTCAGCTTCCAGCGCTTCAGCGGGTTTCTCAGCCGTTCTGTAAACCGCTTCATCTGTTCATCTTCAGAGATGTGAAAGAACAGCTTGACGATCCGGGCACCATCATCGACCAGCATGCGCTCGAAATCATTGATTTCCTGATAGGCAGCGCGCCAGCGTGTTTCCGGGGTCAGGTTCTCGATCCTCTCGACCAACACGCGCCCGTACCAGCTGCGGTCGAACGCGGATATCGCACCGGACGGTGGCAAACGTTCCCAAAACCGCAGCAGGTAATGCCGGTTGAGGTAGTAGTTCCGGGGTGCCCCAATTGGCCAGACCTTAAAGCTGCGCGGGTCCAAAGCCTGGCTGATCCTACGAATGGTTCCCCCCTTGCCTGCCGCATCCCAACCCTCGAACGCCAGCACACCCTTGAGCCCGTGAAACAGATACGCTTGCTGAATCCTGGCCAGTTTGGCCTGAAGATCAATCAGTTGCTCGAAATACTCCTTTTTGCCCAACCGCTTGGTCAGATCCGCTTCTGAGAGGTTCGGGGGGTGATGTTTGCGCATGGTGCCACCTGATCGTTGCGTCCCAGATCAGGATATCCTGAACCCTTGCGTAAAATCGACATTGATCAGGGGCAAACGAAAAAGGCCGGGCACAGTGCCCGGCCTTTGCTGTTTTTTGTTGATGCAATCAGGCGCGGCGACGACGGCCACCACCGCGACGACTACCGGCTGCGCCACCGGCCTCGTCAGGTGATTTGTTGAACCGGATCCACTCGCCACCATGCGGGTCGTTGTTGGTCAGCAGGTTGGCAGCGCGGATGGCCTCCATCTCCTTACCGGCGCGCGGCTTGGTGGAGCCCAGGCCGAACATCTGAACGAACACCTCGTCATCCATGCCTTCGGGCAGGATGATGCCCGCCGCGGCAACGGCTTCTTTTTTCTCGGCAATCTTTGTCTGCGTCACTGGAAGTGCCACCGGGTTCATGATCGCCGAGGTCATGCCGGCACCCATAGCCATCGGCAGGAAGGCATTGTTGATGCCGTGGCGGTTCGGCAAGCCGAACGAGATGTTGGACGCGCCACAGGTGGTGTTCACGCCCAGCTCCTCGCGCAGGCGGCGGACCAGAGCAAACACCTGCTGACCGGCAGTTGCCATCGCGCCAATCGGCATGACCAGCGGGTCAACAACGATGTCATGCGCGGGGATGCCGAAATCGGCAGCGCGCTGAACGATCTTTTTGGCCACTTCGAAACGGACATCGGGGTCTTCCGATATGCCTGTGTCGTCGTTCGAGATCGCCACAACAGGAACGTTGTATTTTTTGACCAGCGGCAGAACCAGCTCCAGACGCTCTTCCTCACCTGTGACCGAGTTCAGCAGCGGGCGACCTTCCGCCGCCTCAAGACCCGCTTCCAGAGCACCGGGAACCGACGAGTCGATACACAGCGGAACTTCGACCAGACCCTGCACCAGCTCAACGATCTTGCGCATCAGTGGCGGTTCGGTCTCGTTCGGGTTGGGGTTCGAGTTGTAGACGACGCCCGCATTGATATCCAGAACGGTCGCGCCCGCCATCACCTGCGCCAGTGCATCCTTCTCGACGGTCGAGAAATCGCCTGCTTCCAGTTCGGCCGCCAGCTTTTTCCGACCGGTCGGGTTGATCCGCTCACCGATCACGCAGAACGGTTCGTCAAAGCCCAGGACGGCTGTTTTTGTTTTTGATTCTACGACTGTTCGGGTCATGTCCGTTCCTTAGGAGTTTGCAGGCTGCGCCGAGGCACCGCCGTTATTGATCGCCCAGTTGGCGTTGGTTTTGATCCCGCCCAGCGGGAAGAAGTGCACGTTGGTGATGTTGAAATCCGGGTTGGCCGCTTTGTGATTGGCCAATTCAGTCACAACATCGTTCGGCTCATAGGGCAGCAGAAGCTTCGACACATCCATGGCGCGCTTTTGCAGAACTTTCAGCGACGGGCCGACACCGCAGGCAATTGCGAACTTGATCAGGGTCTGCAGTTTGGCCGGACCGGCGATGCCGATGTGGATGGGCAGGTCGATCCCTGCCTCTTTCAGACTATCTGCCCAGGCGATGATCGGCTTGGCATCGAAGGCAAACTGGGTTGCCAGCGCCATCTCGGCATCCGTGGTCTCGTTAAATTTCTGTTTCCAGCGCAGGGCGTCATCGACATTCTTGGTGGACCCATCCGGATCGATGTCCTTGTTGCCTTCGGGGTGGCCCGCAACATGAAGACGCTTGAACCCTGCCTTGTCGAACAGACCGGTTTCCATCAGCTGCATGGAACTGTCGAAATCGCCATGCGGCTTTGTCACGCCACCGGCCAGCAACAGCGCCTGCTCGACGCCAGCCTCGCCCTGGTACATCGAAATCCAGTTTTCCAAGGTCGCCGCATCTTTGATGATCCGCGCCGGGAAGTGGGGCATGACAGGATAGCCTTCAGCCGCAATCCGCTTGGCTGTCTTGACCATGTCTTCAATCGGGGTGCCTTCGATATGGGCAATGTAGACGCGTGTGCCTTCGGGCAGCAGCGCGCGGAAATCCTCGACCTTTTCGGCGGTCCGCGGCATGACCTCGATCGAATAGCCTTGCAGGAAGGCTTCGACGGTCGGGTTCACAGGGCTGTTTTCGACCACATCACGTTTCTTGAAGTTCAGCAAAGCCATTGAGGCCTCCCATTAAGATCCGGGCTTATGCCCAACCGTCATTTGCGATCAGCGCTTTGATGCGGTTCTGATCGTATTCCTTTTCCAGACGCAGGGCCTCGGCCTCGGCTACTTCTGCCGGGTCGCCATCAACCGCAAAAGGCTCGGCCTTGCGCCATTCGGCCAGATAGGCATCACTGTCCTTGGCGTTTACCTTCATGGCGGCGCGGTCGATGGCTTGCTCGAACCGTTCTTCCAATTGCCGCTTCGCGCCGCGACGGCCTTTGCCGACGATGACCTGAGCGGGAATGTCGCGCCAGTACACGATGGTGACGTCAGGCATTACTGTGATTCCTCCTAACCCGATGGGCCGGTTCTAAACTTCAATGTGGGGATGGGTCGGTCGGTTTTCGACACCCGGCGCTTTTCAAGCGACGTTTTCGCCCACGGTGGCGTGGCGGGGTTTTAACCCGTCTCGCGGCGAAAACGCATACCAAAATTCTCATTGTCACTATGAGAGCGCTGCATAATGAACAAAAAGCCCCGGACGGCATGACCCGCCCGAGGCTTGATTCAGCGCGTCTTGCCAGGGTTAACCGACCAGCCCGCCGTCTTGACGAGTAACCGCAATAATGGCTGAACGTGGAACCGAGTTACCACCGTCGGGCCAGTGGCTGTTGCCGTCTTCACCGGGGTGCTGAATACCAACAAACATGGTGCGGCGATCCGGCGACCAGCTGAGCCCAGTGATCTCACACTCGTTCGGGCCAACCAGAAAACGACGGATTTCACCGGTAACCGGGTCGCCTGCCAGCATCTGGTTATTCCCCTGCCCTTCGAAGTCGCCCTCGTTGCTGTATTTGCCGTCGGTCTGGATCCACAGCAGGCCGTTGCTGTCAAACTTCAGCCCATCGGGCGAGTTGAACATGTTGTCGGCGTTGACATTGTCCGAACCGCCATACGCATCCTGATGCACGGTCGGGTTTCCGGCCAGTACATACAGGTCCCATCCGAAACCCGATGCGCCATGGTCTCCGCCTTCAGGACGCCAGCGCACGATCTGACCGTATTTGTTCGACTCGCGCGGATTCGGCCCGTTGACCGAAGTGTCGTCGCCACCGGCATTCGGTTTCACACCGCGGTTCTTGTTGTTGGTCAGGCAGCAATAGACCTCGGGCGCGTTCGGATTGGCTGCAACCCATTCCGGGCGATCCATAGTGGTCGCGCCCACGGCCGACGCTGCCTGTCGCGTATGGATGCAGATTTCGGCCTGCGACGTCATACCAGTTGTTTCGGGGGTCAGGTCCAGCCACTCACCAGTCCCGTCGTCGTTGAACTTTGCAACCGACAACGTACCGTTCTCAAGCAGCGCTTTCGTATCCACACCAGCGGCATAAACACCTTCCGAGACGAAGCGATACAGGAACTCACCCCGTTCATCATCACCCATGTAGACGACGACGCGACCGTCATTGTTCACAATGGCCTCGGCGTTTTCATGCTTGATCCGACCAAGCGCAGTCAGCTTGCGAGGCGTCGAGGCCGGATCGGTTGGGTCGATTTCGACAACATAGCCAGCGCGGTTCGGCTCGTTGGGGTTTTTCGAGACATCGAAACGCTCGTCAATTCCGGCCCATCCGTATCCCCAGTCCTTGGTCGAAACGCCATAGCGCTGAAGTTCGGCGCTGACCTCGTGGTTTTCGTCTTCAGCCGAGAAGTAGCCGTTGAAATTCTCTTCACAGGCCAAATACGTCCCCCATGGGGTCATGCCGTTGCCACAGTTGTTCCAGGTGCCCTTAGTGGCGGTTCCCGTCGGATCAGCGTGAGTTTTCAGCAGATCATGGCCCGCAGCAGGTCCTGTCAGTGACATGTCTGTCTGCGGCGTGATGCGGCGGTTATACGGGCTATCCTTAACAATGCCCCACTTGCCATCGGTAGCTGCAATCTCGACCACCGTCACACCATGCGCCATCATGCCTTTGGCAACATCGTCATCCGAGGCGGCCTTGGCGTCCGGGTTGTTTCCCCAAAGGATATCGCGATTGGTGTATTCGTTGTTTACGACCAGCAGAACGTGACCCTCGTGTAGAAACACATCCTGACCGTCGGTGTTATCACCAAATGCACGTTCCTGACTGGCGGCAGTTCCACGGGTGGCCGGATCGAATTCGGGCGCATCAGACCAAAGCGGATCGCCCCAGCGCACCAACACCTCGGCCTTGTAGCCCGGCGGCACGATGACGTCGTCGGCAGTTGACGCCGGAATCGCCTCGAACGCAAAACGATCTGCGGCTGCGCGCACACCAGTCGGGAGCAGCGACCCGCCCAAAGCCGTGAAACTTCCCATCGCCAATACGCCGCCAAGAAATCCACGACGTGACAAGGCACGCTCAACGACGCGGTCAAACTCACATTCCTCTGGGCGCGGGTTCACCATTTCATCGAATTCGTCAAAGGTCAGGATACGTTCATCTTTCATGGCAGGCTCCGTCTGCGGCTAATTGCAATCAAGAATCCCTCAACCGGGATCAAAGATCAAATCGCACCTCAGTATGAACGGCGTGTGACATCCAAACCAAATTTGAAATGGAAATCGCTTGCACGACGACGACGCCCCGCCTAGGGTCAAATCAACTCGAAAATCGGAGGGCGTTACGATGGCGCCCAAGCGTCCCAAAGGTGCGGGCGCGTTCCCGAAAGCGGTCGAAAGCCCCGCGCCGGCAAGACCCGATCCGGATGCCCTGTATGCGGCTCTGGATTTGGGAACAAATAGTTGCCGCATGTTGATAGCCCAGCCCAAGGGCAGCGGGTTTCATGTGGTTGACAGCTTCTCCAAGTCCGTGCAGCTGGGCGCGGGTCTGGAACGCACCGGACGTCTGTCGCGGGCGTCGATGGCACGCACCGTTCAGGCGCTGCGAATCTGTCAACAGAAGCTGAAGCGGAACAAAGTGAAACGGATGCGTCTGATCGCGACCGAGGCCTGCCGCCGCGCCAAGAATTCCCGCGAATTCATCTGGCAGGTCAAACGCGAAACCGGGCTGACGCTTGAAATCATCCAACCCGAAGAAGAAGCCCGTTTGGCGGTGATTTCCTGCGCCCCGCTGGTGTCCACCAAGACCGAACAGCTGTTGGTTGTCGATATTGGCGGCGGTTCGACCGAGCTGGTCTGGATCGACATTTCGTCCGTCCCTCGCCGTGACCGCCCGGCTGCGATCATGCGTTTGCATAACGGATTTCACACGGTCGACAGCCCTTTTCCGGCTGCAAAAGTCGTGGACTGGATCAGCGTGCCGCTGGGTGTTGCCACGTTGCGGGATCAGTTCAATGACGTCGAAAACGACGCCGCGCGGTTTGCGTTAATGAGCTGGTTTTTCGAAGAAAACCTGGCCGATTTCGCACCTTACAAAGATGAACAAACCCGTGAAGGTTTTCAGATCGTCGGCACCAGCGGAACTGTCACTACGGTTGCGGCATCGCATCTTGGCCTGAAGCGTTATGACCGGACCAAAGTTGACGGGCTGCGTATGACCAGTGACCAGATTGACAAAGTGATACGCGGGTATTTAGAACTCGGCCCTCATGGGCGCCGCCGGGATCCTCGGATTGGGGAAGACCGGCAGGCCCTGATCATGTCCGGCTCGGCCATTTTGCAGGCATTGTTGCGCTGTTGGCCCACTGATCGCCTTTCCGTGGCAGATCGGGGCCTGCGCGAGGGCCTGCTTTATGCGCAGATGAGCGCGGACGGGGTACTGGAAGACGGACCGTTCTGATGGCGAAGACACCAACTGGCAAAAACAACTCGGGGCGCGGGCAACGTGACCTGAAGGTAAAGGTAAAAACCGCACGTGGTCGCAAGCTGAGTTCGACCCGCTGGCTCGAACGGCAATTGAACGACCCCTATGTCAAGCGCGCCCAGACCGAAGGATACCGTGGGCGGGCCGCGTATAAGATCATGGAACTTGACGACAAGTTCCGCTTTCTCGTACCCGGAGCACGGGTTGTTGATCTGGGATGCGCACCCGGTGGCTGGTGCCAGGTTGCTGTCAAACGGGTAAACGCGCTTGGCGAAAAGTCAGGAAAACGGGTCGGAACGGTGCTGGGTATCGACTTGCAGGAAGTGGAACCGGTTGCGGGTGCCGATACCCATGTTCTGGACTTCATGGAGGATGACGCCGACCAGAAGGTCAAGGACTGGCTGGGTGGCAAGGCGGATGTGGTAATGTCGGATATGGCCGCGGCGTCCTCGGGTCACAAGCAGACCGACCATCTTCGGATCATTGCACTGTGTGAAACTGCGGCCCATTTTGCGTTTGACGTGCTGGAAGAAGGTGGCACATTCGTAGCCAAGGTTCTTGCCGGCGGCGCCGAAGGCGATTTGCAAAAACTTCTGAAGCAGAAATTTCAGAAAGTGGCGCATGTGAAACCGCCCGCATCCCGTTCGGACAGTTCGGAAAAATTCGTTGTGGCAACCGGATTTCGCGGCTGAACTTAATCTTCCAAACGGATACGGTTTCCGGTCAGACGTTGTTCGCGCAACGACGTGGCGGCCATACCCTGCAACATCAGTGTGTCCCCATGCGAAACATATACAGGCTCGCGATTGCGCAGCTCTTCAATGCGCTGCGCCAACGAAGCAGGGTTCGTTCCGGTTGCTTTCTGTCTTGTTGACTCAGCGGACATGCATCACCTCAAAACAACAGTTCCGAAATGCTGTTAGCGTAAAATCTTGCCGTGAAGATGGAACAAATCGGGCAAGCCTGTGCCGGATCAGGGGCCCAGTTGTTGCAACAATTGCAGCAAGGCCGGGTCATCGGGCAACCTGATCAAGGCTTCGCGCAAGGCGATACGTGCGGCTTCCGGGCCGCTGTTGATCTGCGCCAGCTGTACCACCATGGGCCACGCTTCGGCGCGTTGAGGGTCCAGCGCGACAACCTCACGAAATGCCCGTTCGGCGGCCGGGGCGTTGCGCAGCGTCAACGCCATGCCCCCCAGAACCAGATGCGTTTCCGGGGCATCCAGCCTGTTCGAGATCGCCGCCTGCCACTCGGCCATCCCTTCCCCGGCCAAATCCTGTTGCTGAGATGTCAGAGCTTGAGGAGGGATACTCAGAAATTCCTTGGCGGCGGCTATGCGAACGTTGCGAAAAGGATCAGACAAAAGGGGCTCTAACCTTTGGGCACGATCCGTTGGGCTCGCCTGACGCTGCAAGGCTGCTGCATTTGCGCGTAACAGCGGATCGTCTTCCTGCAACAGTGGCGCTGTATGCGCGGCAACCTCGGGCGAGCCGAAGGGTTGCAGCAAATACGCCGCTGTTGCGCGCACGATAGCGGGTTGCGAGGGATCCATTGTGACAGCAATCAAACCCTCTGGCGAATTCAACTGACGATCGGCAGCAGCTCTGAATACCGTACCAACATGCGCGCCCCTATTGTCTGTGTCAGGAAACCAGCCGTTGATCCGGCTGGCAGCCCAGGCCTGATCCTTATTCTGGTGGCAATCAGTGCAGGCATCAGTCCCTAATCCCAGATCCGGTCGCGGCACGCGAAAGCTGTGATCCCGGCGACCGTCCACACCCATATATGTGCGTTCGATCATGTGGCAGCTTTTGCACTGGGCGCCCGCGCTATCCATGACGTGACGATGGTGATTGGGTGTATCGTATTCCCTTTTCGCTAGCGTCGGGAAATCTGGGTTTCCGGCCGTGGAATGACATTGCGTGCAAATACCGTTGCCTTCGGCCTTCAACTGCGCGCTATGTGCCTCGTGGCAGTTCATGCATCCGACCCCTCGGGCATACATTTTGGATTGCAGGAATGAGCCGTAAACGTAGACCTCATCCAGTATCTGCCCGTCCGGATGATACGAACCGGGCCGCAACACAGCCAGGTTATAGGCATCATGATACGGGGTTCCCGGCAAGGGGTTTCCGTTGCCATGCGCCTCGCGCCGCGAATGACACCCTGCGCATTGCTGGATCTCGGTCTCGGTCTGGCCCTTGCCCCAGCTCATCGAGAAGCCTCTATCACTCAGCCCCTCGGCAACGCCCTGCCCTTTGGTCCAATCGATATGTGCCGATCCCGGTCCATGGCAGGCTTCGCAGCCAACACCAATCTCGGCCTGTCGGGAAGAGTATGTTCTGGATTGCGCGTCGTAGCTCTTTTCAAACCCAGTAGCGTGACATTCGGCGCAGCGCGCGTTCCAGTTCTTGTAAGGGCCCCTCCAGTGCAGCCCGTCTTCTGGTGGCAGATCCTGATCGGGGTATAAGTGGTACCAGCGCTTCTGCTGAGTATCCCAAACCACATCAAAACTTTGCAACCGCCCCGGTTCGGTTTCAAACAGATATTGTTGCAGAGGCGTAATCCCGACAACGGAATGCACATCATATTCCGTCGTCGCACCGTCTTTTTCCGTTACACGAGCTGTGAACACGTCTGCCTGTTTAGTAAATTCAACCGTCATCCCGTTCTGCACGAACCGGGTTCCATCGAAATCGGCGACCAGATGGCCGTCGCCAACTTCCGTCCAGGCCAAGGCATGATGAGACGAAGCCCATGCCTCGGCCTCGTGTTGATGGCAGTCCGAACATTGATCCGATCCGACATATTCCAGTGACTGCGCCTGCCCTTCACTTGCGAGGGTTAAGCAAGCCGCCAGAATGGCAAGTCTCATGCCATATCTCCTTCAGCGGCGTTCCGAAGGTCGATCAATGCGCCGTTGTATTCAGCGCCAAGGATCAGCATCGCAGAACACAGATACAGAAAGATCAGCGCAGCCATTGCCCCGGCCAAACCCGCATATGTGGCACTGTAGGTGGCGAACTGGCTGATATAGACTGAAAATGCCCATCCGCCAGCTGCCCACAAAACCAATGTCAGTATAACGCCGGGCAGGATCTGGGTCAGGCTGTGCCTGCGGGTTGGCAGAATTAGATGTGCCAGCAGGACGGTGCCTGCCGGAACGGCCACGGTAAACGTCCACCGCAGGCGATCTACGGACAGCCAGTCCGCTACCGGAGCTTCGGTATGCTCTGCCACCAGTTTCGTGTAGACCGGCAAGACCACCTCGACCGTTGCAATAACAAGGATTGCCGAACCGCCAAGGATAACCAGGACCAGACACAAAAGCCGGGTTTTCCAAAAAGGCCAACTGTCCTGATCGTGATAGGCCTGATTCATCGCGGCGCGTACTGCGGCAACCCCGTTGGAGGCAAAGTAGATCGCAAGCAGGCCACCCAGCGTAATCACGCCCGACCCCGCCCCAGCCAGAACCGCACGCAATTCGGCCACGATCGGGTCCGCAACATCCTTGGGCCATGCCCCGAATAGCAGATCAATCAACTCATCAGTGACATAGTCCTGTGACAATGCCCCGGCCAGCGCCACGGTGAACAACACAAAGGGAAACAGGGCCATCATCAGCGACATGGCGACGTGGCTGCTCATGACAGGTCCGTTTTTCCTGACGAACCGGCGAAGTGCCAGCCACAGTGCCTGAAGCGGGCGGCCAAACGGGGGAATCGTAGGCTTTGTCATCCTGCAACCCTAACCTGCCGAAATAAAACACAGAACCCGTCATCGGTATCAAAGTGACAAATGCCAATCTGCAAACGGCTGACAGCATTGCTAAAAACGGATTGCAGGTGCAGGATTGGATGAAGACGGGCGATCACCAGCCATCGTAAGAACAGATAAACAGGATACTGAATGATCCCGGATCAGGAAGATTTCACGGCTCGCCCCAGGCTAAAACTGTCTGTTGTCCGCGACACCTGCATTATCGCGACGCTGATAGTGTTGGGGCTTTATGCCGGGGCGAACTTTCTGATCCCTCTTGCCATGGCGCTGTTGGTCAACGTTCTGATCATAGCATTAAGCGACCGCGTCACCGCGCTGACCCGCGCTCCGGTCTGGTTGGCCAATATCGCCGGAGTGACCGTCGTTCTGGTAGGATTGTTCATGATCATGTACGTGCTGGGCAGTCAGGCAACGCAGTTTGCTCGGTCCGTCAGCACGTACGAAAACCAGTTCGACGGGGCGGTTGAGCGCATAACCGGTCTTGTCGGCAACGATGTCACCACTTTCATCCGCGACAATCTGGTCAGCATCGACATGACCTATGTCGCACGCCTGTTGCTGGGCAGCGCTACGTCCCTGCTAAACCAGTTCTTTCTGATCAGCCTCTATGTCGCGTTTCTGATGGCCGAGCGTCTGGCCTTTCGCAAGAAAATTCAACTTGCGGCTGGCGACCCCCAAACCGGCGCGGATTTTGCGACCATGCTTGATGCCATATCGATCAGCCTGCAACGATATGTTGGGGTTAAGACGCTGATCAGCCTGATCACAGCAGGCATCAGTTATTTTGTATTCAGGGTCCTTGGTTTGGAATATGCGGAAACCTGGGCCGTTTTGACCTTTGCTCTGAACTTCATTCCCTCGATCGGGTCGATTATAGCAGTGTTTTTTCCGGCCATGATCGCGCTTGTACAGTTTGATACGATCGTTCCGTTTCTGATCATCTTGTTTGGGTGCGGCACCCTTCAATTCCTGATCGGTAACTTCCTTGATCCGGCCATGCTGGGCCGTTCGCTGAACATGTCGACATTCCTTGTCATTCTGGCGTTGACCTTCTGGACAACTGTCTGGGGCCTGATCGGTGCATTCCTCAGCGTACCGCTGACGGTCTGCATCCTGATCGTGTTCAGCCACATCCCCGCTTTGCGCCCGGTTGCAATCCTGATGTCTCTGGACGGCCAATTGGGCGAGGAGGACAGTCAGGCGCGTGCGAAAAACTGAACCGCGGCGTGTGGCGTAGGCTTAAGTTCGTCGGGTGCCGTACACAGCGGCCAGCCTGTCCGCGAGTATTGGACCGCATAGCGGTGTCGCGACCCGAAACCTCAGGTCTGACAACTGGCTATCAATGCGCCCCGATCCAGCAGTCGAACCCGGCCATACCCCAGTTCGATTAACCCCAAATCCACAAGCCGGTGAAGGTTCCTGTGCAACGTCGGTTGCGATACAGCAATCATCGCCGCCAGATCGTCTTGGGAAACATCAATCCAGCTCTCGGTTTTCGAGGTTCCTTCGTCCAAGTGAAGCAACCTCAGGACCAGCCGCTTTTCCGTTCCCGTCACGGCCAGATTTGCCATGATGCGCAAAGCGGTTCGCATATTCTCATGCGTTAACGCATAGAAATCCCGGATGTAGTCAGGATTGTTCTGAATCAACCGCGAGATGCTCAGGTTAGGGAAAAACAAGGCTTGAGTGGCTTGCGTCGTGACAACACTGACCAGACGCAGTGCACCTGCAAACAATGCAAGATCGCCGATCCAGAACCCAGCGCCATCGCGGTGCAAAACAAACTCCTGACCGTCATCCGCGGGGGCCGTTATCTGCACACCACCGCTGAGAATCGCGTAGATTCCATTTGCCGGATCACCGTAGTGGTACAGAGTCTCTCCAGATTCTACCGATTTCGTTATGCCAAGGGCTGCCAGATCGGCCTGAAACTCTGACGAGCGTTCACTGAACCATCCGGTGTTTCGTAATAGCGTCAGATTATTCATTTTGTCTCACATTTGTACTTTGAGATATAATCATATGATGAGTTTCCGACGCAAGAACTGACCTATGCTGAAAACGTTCGATTCCCGGAATCTGATATTTTCGACATGGGAATCAACACATTGCTGCCGTGTTGTTCATGCGTTTGAACGCCGGAGATTTTATTTTCCAAGGGTCACTAAGATCCTATCAGATCAGGAGCAAACCATGTTACCTCCATGTTCGCCATCCGGCACCTGGCGCAGTAACTTGCGCCGACTTGCCGTGGTAACCGCCACGTTGACACTGGCCATACCCGCTTGGGCGCAGGACCAGAAACCGAATATCCTTGTGATCTGGGGCGACGATGTTGGTCAGTCCAACATCTCGGCCTACACGCGGGGTCTGATGGGGTATCAGACGCCCAATATCGACCGCATCGCCGAAGAAGGCATGATGTTCACGGATTACTACGGTGAGCAGTCGTGCACGGCCGGGCGATCATCTTTCATCATGGGGCAATCCGTTTTCCGCACGGGCCTGTCCAAAGTTGGCCTGCCAGGCGCTAAGGAAGGTATGCAGATCGAAGACCCGACCATTGCGGGACTTCTGAAAGCAGAAGGCTATGCCACAGGTCAGTTCGGAAAAAACCACCTGGGCGACCGAGATGAACATCTGCCGACAAACCACGGTTTTGACGAATTTTTTGGTAATCTCTACCACCTCAATGCCGAGGAAGAGCCGGAAAACATCGACTATCCCAATGATGCTGTTCTGCCCGATGGCAGAACCTTTCGGCAAGCTTTCGGACCGCGCGGTGTAATCAAGTCGACAGCAGGTGGTGAGATCCAGGATACCGGCCCGCTGACCAAGAAGCGCATGGAAACGGTCGACGATGAAACCGCGGCGGCAGCGATTGAATTCATACGCAAACAAGAGGAAAGCGGTACACCGTGGTTCGTCTGGTGGTCAGGCACCCGGATGCATTTCCGCACGCATGTTTCCGAAGAGAAATGGGCAAAAGCCAATAAAATCGTCGGCAAGCAGGTGGATGAGTATACGGCTGGCATGATCGAACACGATATGCATATCGGTGACTTCCTGACTGCGCTGGACGAGCTGGGCATTGCCGACAAAACCATCGTGTTTTACTCGACTGACAATGGTCCGCACATGAATACGTGGCCAGATGCCGCGATGACACCGTTCTGGGGTGAGAAAAACACCCAATGGGAAGGTGCATGGCGCGTACCTGCCATGGTTCGGTGGCCCGGCAAAATTGCCGAAGGCGCTGTGTCGAACGAGATCGTGCACCATATGGATTGGTTGCCGACATTCCTAGCTGCAGCTGGCAACGAAACCGTGAAAGAAGATCTTCTGGAAGGTGTCACCGTGGCCGAAGTTGGCGGCGGGCGTGACTATCGGGTGCATCTGGATGGCTACAACATCTTGCCGTTGCTGACCGGCGAAACAGACGAGAGCCCGCGCAGGGAAATCTTCTATTTCACGGACGATGGTGACCTTGCGGCACTGCGCTTCGGTGATTGGAAAATCACCTTCCTGGAACAGAAGGCATGGGCGACCTTGCGCGCCTGGATGGAGCCGCTGACCCCTCTGCGCGTGCCATTGATCACCAACCTGCGACGCGACCCGTACGAGCGTGGCTATCGCACATCGAACACCTACTATGACTGGATGCTCGACCGTGCCTACATGCTGGTACCTGCGCAGGCCTATGTCGCGCAGTTCCTTGAAACCTTCAAGGAATACCCACCCCGACAAGAAGCGGCGAGCTTCAGCCTCGACAAGGTGATGGAGAAGTTGACGTCACCTCCGGGCGCACCTTGAACCTGGCCGTTTGATCCAAGACACAGCAAAGCCGGAGTCCCGATATCGGGGCCCGGCGCTTCTCATTGGCGGTTGAAAATTGAGGAATAATCCGTGCGTCTGATTTTGATATTGTGCAGTGTGCTAGGAGCGACGGTCGCCATCGCTGACCCCTTGCCCTCTTGGAACAATCTAGAATCCAAAGCGAAAATCTTTTCGTTTATTGATGAAGTAACCGATCCTGCCTCAGCTCATTACGTGACGCCAGATGACCGGATCGCCGTATTCGACAATGACGGAACACTTTGGGCCGAACAGCCCGTGTATTTCCAGTTTATTTTTGCCATGGACCGACTGGCCGATTTGGCTGAGCAGGACCCGTCGATCCTGACAACGCCTGCACTGGAAGCTGCTGCAAAGGGTGATCTTGCGGCGATTCTTGAAGGCGGGCATGAGGCGCTGATCGAAGTTGTCAACGCCTCGCATTCGGGCACCAGCGTCGATGACTTTCAGGCAGGTGTTGCGCAATGGCTGGAAACCGAACGCCACCCTGGCACCGGCCTGCCCTATGACCAAATGACCTACCAACCGATGGTCGAGTTGCTGCGTTACTTGCGTGATGAGGGTTTCAAGACCTACATCGTATCCGGTGGCGGCATTCATTTCATGCGCGTCTTCGCCGAGGATGCCTATGGTATCCCACCGGAACAGATATTGGGAAGTTACGCAGACAGCACCTATAAGGTGATCGACGGCAGCCCGACGATTATCAAGGCGCCGGGGTTAGCCTTCATCGACGACAAGGAAGGCAAGCCGATCAACATCGAACGCACGATTGGCAGACGCCCGATTCTGGCCGTAGGCAATTCGGACGGAGATTTCGCTATGCTGGATTGGACAACGTCGGGTGATGGCCCGCGTTTGGGAATTCTGATCCACCACACGGACGCCGAACGCGAATGGGCCTATGACCGCGAAAGCCCGATCGGAAAGCTGGCAGACGGGCTGGATCAGGGTCCTGACAAGGGATGGATCATTGTCGATATGGCGCAAGACTGGTCGCGCATCTACACTGGGGCAAACTGAACGGCCCGAAAGACGTAAGACCCCATGTGGACAGCGCTGGTATCTATCTTTGTATTCACGTTGTACGTGGCTGCATTTGTGTTTTCGATCCGAGCGGCGCAAACCGCGCGGACACCGCAAGGTGCAGTTGGTTGGGTGGTCTTTTTGGTTTCAGCACCTTTCCTGGCGGTGCCATTATACCTTTTTCTGGGACACCATCGCTTTCACGGATATCGCATCGCGCGCCAGAAAAGTGAGCGGGTTGTTGAAGGGATCAAAACCTTTGCCGATTACTCAAGGCCCGATCCCTCCACAATGTCCATCAATCCGCGCCCGTTCGAGTTTCTGGCGCATCTCCCTGTGTCCAGCGGAAACGGTGCTCGGCTACTGGTTGACGGGCACGCCACATTCGACGCCATTTTCGACGCCATCGACAAGGCCAAGAACTATATCCTCATTCAGTTCTACATCATCAGAGACGATACGCTGGGCCGCAAACTGCAATCCAAGCTGATCGAGGCGACGAAGCGTGGGGTTCACGTCCGTTTCATGACCGATGCAGTCGGCAGTTATGGTTTGCCGCGCGCGTATCTGGATACCATGCGTGAAGCCGGGATTGATGTCGCCGACCCTCGTCAGCAACGCGGCCCGAATTTCCGGTTTCAACTGAATTACCGAAACCACCGCAAAACTGTCATTATCGATGGCGAGACAGGCTTTATCGGTGGCCACAATGTAGGCGAGGAATATCTGGGCAAACACCCGCATTTCGGCCACTGGCGCGACACTCACATAATGATGTCCGGTCATGTCGTCCGGCAATTACAGCTAATCTTCACCGAAGATTGGCATTGGGCGCATAACGAAGACCTGATTGATGAACTTGACTGGGCAGGCAGTGAATCCGAACAGAACATGAATGCCCTGCTGGTCGCGACCGGGCCCGGAGATGAAACCGAAACTGGTGCCATGATGTTCTTTGCGGCAATCGCCGAGGCAAAAGAACGGTTGTGGATTGCGTCGCCTTACTTCGTACCCGACATCGATGTCATGACAGCGCTGCAACATGCCGCGATGCGCGGGGTGGATGTACGCATCCTTGTTCCTGACATGATCGACCATCGCCTGCCCTGGCTGGCCGCGTTTGCCTATTTCGATGAAATCCGCGACTGCGGCGTGCGCGTGTTCCGCTATACCGGCGGGTTCATGCATCAAAAGGCGTTCGTTGTCGACGAGACGCTGGCCGCTGTTGGAACAACAAACCTCGACAACCGATCCTTCCGCCTGAACTTCGAAGCAATGGCGCTGTTCTTTGATGCCCGGGCCGCGCAGGCCGTCGACCAGATGCTACAAGAAGATTTCGAAACCAGTTACGAATTGACCCGCAGGTTACGTCAACAACCGGCCCACATCCGCTTTGGTGCGCCGCTGGCGCGGTTGTTTGCTCCGATCCTTTAGGAAAAGAACCTCTCCTGAAAGACGCGTGTCATCAGTGCGACCAAGTACGCGGTCGACAATCCAAACGCCAACAGCCCGGTGACCGAGGCAAACGAGCCGAAAATGCGCAGCCCTTCACCCAAAACGATGTCGCCGTATCCGAGCGTCGTAAACGTCACCAACGAGAAATAAATGGCCGAATTCCAGTCCGGCAAAACATTCAGCAATACCCAGACGATAGCCCAGATCCAGACCTGAATGGTGTGCGTTGCGATAATGAAGCCCAAGGCAACGGCAATTGGCCCCGCGGTTGCCACAAACACCCCGCGTGTGACCCATTTTTTGTCCATCTTGATTATGGACATCGTGCACCAAGTCAGAAAGAGAATCTCGATCAGGATGCAGATACCCAGAAAGGTACTGCCCCAAACGATCTGATGCAGCAACGTCATGTATTTACACCCTGATTTTCGGCCACGAACTGTCAGGGAACAATGACCTTTCAAAACGCAAGGCACAACCCCGCCACCGGAAAAGGTAGCCTGCGGCGAAAGGAACCGGAGTAAGGTCTGCACTGGACAGTTGGGAAGTCCAACGCACATCCTGTGCAAAAAGGGCGCTTCATGCTGTTGATCATCGACCGAGTTCAGAAAACTTACCCCGGCGGGCGGCCCGTTCTGCGCGACGTGTCTCTGACACTGGATCAGGGACAAACGCTTGCACTGACCGGTGAAAGCGGCAGCGGAAAAAGCACCTTGTTGAACCTGGCAGCCGCTCTGGACGATTTCGACAGGGGCGAGATCACGCTGGATGGCACGCCACTGTCCCCGTTGGACGATGCCGGGCGGGCCGGGTTGCGGCGCAGTAAGGTTTCGCTGGTGTTCCAGCAGTTCAACCTGATCCCATCGCTGACCGTGAGGCAAAACCTGTCCTTTCATGCCCGCCTTGCAGGTACCGAAGATGCCCAATGGTCCGGGCAACTGGCCGAACGGCTTGGGCTTTTGGATTTGCTGGACCGCTACCCCGAAAGCTTGTCGGGCGGACAGCAACAGCGGGTAGCCATCGGACGCGCCATGGCAGCGCGCCCGAAACTGTTGCTGGCGGACGAACCGACGGGCAATCTTGACGAAACCGCCAGCGCCAAAGTGCTGGACCTGATGCTGTCACTTGTGTCTGATACTGGCGCAGCTTTGCTGCTGGTGACGCATTCCCGGCAGATCGCGGCCCGTCTGGACACGCACCTACGCCTGAGCGGCGGGTGCATCCAATGACATCTGCCGTCGTCCAGGCCCTGCTGTCCCATTGGCGGGTGCATTGGTTGCAACTGGCAACGCTGCTGATCGGTATCGCCCTGGCAACTGGTCTGTGGTCCGCTGTACAGGCCATCAATGCGGAGGCCCGCGCCAGCTATTCCCGTGCCAACGCCCAACTGGCACTTGGGCAGTTTGACGAATTGCGCGATCCAGCCGGTTTCATCCCCATGTCCCGTTATGTCGACCTGCGTCGCGCAGGATGGCAGGTGGCCGCCGTACTGGAAGGCCCTTATCGGGTCGCTGGACGTACGTTGCGTTTGATGGGCGTGGATTTGGTGGCCTATCCCGCCCTGCCGGCAGTTACCGAGACCCAGCAAAGCGATGCGCCGCCCGACCCGGCGGACATATTGACTGCTCCGGGCCGCCTGCTGGTTTCGACAGAGTTGGAGCACTTGTTGCGCGGTCACGATACTCTGCCCCCAGTTCTCAGTACCTCTGCACTACCGCCAGATGTGATCCTGACGGATATCGGCGTTGCCGAACGTCTTCTGAATCAGCCCGGTGCAATCTCGCGGCTCATTATCCTGCCTGATCAACCCCGCGGGCTTCATTCCCTGACCGCGATCGCGCCAGAGCTGGAACGCATCAGCCCCTCACAAAAGATCGACACTGCTCAGCTGACCGACAGTTTTCATCTGAACCTGTCAGCCTTTGGATTGCTGTCCTTTGCGGTCGGCCTTTTTATCGTGAACGGCACGGTCGGGCTGGCCTTTGCACAACGCAGAGGCATCATCCGTACCCTGCGGGCATTGGGTGTTTCGATGCGATTGTTGGTCTGGCTGATCCTTGCCGAGTTGACTTTTCTGGCCCTGATCGGTGGGCTTGTCGGGTTGCTTTTGGGCTTCTTTCTGGCCGGAGCACTTCTGCCTGATGTCGCAGCCACGTTGCGTGGCCTTTACGGCGCACCAGTAACAGGGCAACTGACGCTGCAACTGCAATGGGTTTTGGCAGGGATCGCCATGGCAGTCTTTGGCACTTTGCTGGCCAGCGGTCACGCATTGTGGCGCCTGTCGCGTATGCCCCTGCTGGCAAGTCCGGGCGTTCAAGCGTGGCGGGGCGACCCCCGCGCGCGCCATCTTGCTGCGGCGATGGGTCTGATCATGATTCTGGGTGGCGGTTTGGCCTATGTCACTTTCGGGGGGCTGATCGCCGGGTTTGCCCTGTTGGCTGGCTTGCTAACCGGTTCAGCGTTGATGTTGCCTGCGCTTTTGTCTCTAACGCTTTCACTCTGCGGCCGCGCGGCGCGGGGGCCTGTTGCCCAATGGGTTTGGGCAGATATGCGGGCACAATTGCCCGGATTGTCACTTGCCCTGATGGCCCTATTGCTGGCCTTGGCAGCGAATGTCGGCGTAGGCACAATGGTATCCAGTTTCCGGCTGACATTCGTCGGGTGGCTGGACCAGCGCCTGACGTCAGAACTCTACCTGACTGCCAGCGACGACGATCAGGGGCGGGAAATCGCCGATTGGCTGCGCCCTCAGGTCGAAGCCATTCTGCCAATCCGAAATGTGGAATTGTCGCACGAGACGGGGCCTCTGTTTCTTTACGGTATCGTGGATGATCCGGTCTATCGGCAGAACTGGCCAGTGATCACCTCCACGCCGAATGCATGGGATGACGTCATGGCCGGGCGTGCGGTTCTGATCAACGAACAGCTTGCCCGACGTGCCGACCTTTGGCCCGAGGATGTACTTGCCTTATTGCCGGACCACATCCTGACCATCGCCGGGGTTTATTCGGATTATGGGAATCCTACCGGGCAAGCCATCGTCTCGATGGACCAACTGGACCGGGTCGCGCCGGGTGCGGAAACCCGCCGCTTTGGCATTCGTCTAAACACCGAAAAAGCAACGGAAATGGCGCAAACCCTGAGGGAACGGTTCAACCTTCCACGTCAGGCTGTCGTGCAGCAAGCCGCAATGAAGGCGCAGTCGCTTGCGATATTTGAGAAGACCTTTGTCGTGACCTCGGCTTTGAATGTGCTGACCCTCGGCGTGGCAGGATTTGCCATTCTCACCAGTCTGCTGACCCTGTGGACCCAGCGCCTGCCACAGATCGCACCGGTCTGGGCGCTGGGGCTAAACAGGGCGCAACTTGCAGCGCTGGAACTGTTGCGTAGCCTTTTGCTGGCGGCGTTGACCGCCTGTCTGGCGCTGCCACTTGGGCTTGTTCTGGCTTGGGTTCTGCTGACGGTGATCAACGTTCAGGCCTTTGGTTGGCGCCTGCCGATGTTCGTGTTCCCATGGGATTGGCTGTGGTTGTTCCTGTTGACCCTTCTTGCCGCCCTGCTTGCCGCCGCCCTGCCCGCGCTACGGATGCTGCGCCTGCCACCCGCCGATCTGCTGAGAGTGTTCGCCAATGAACGTTAGGACCCTCCTGTTCCTTCTTATGTGGCTCTACCCGATACCGCTTTGGGCGCAGGGCTACGCAGGTCTCGGCGGGTCGGCCGAAGGCTTTGACGTGCCAGTAGCCGGGTATGAGTTTGATTTCCCAAGAGACTACGGCCCCCACCCGGCCTACCGCATCGAATGGTGGTATCTGACCGCCAATCTCCAAGGGGACGACGGTCTGGACTATGGCATTCAATGGACCCTGTTCCGGTCAGCCCTGAAACCCTATGACAGCGACGGGTGGCAAAGTCCGCAACTTTGGATGGGTCATGCTGCTGTTACGACCCCCAAGGATCATTTTTTTACCGAGCGATTGTCACGCGGGGGGATTGGCCAGGCCGGTGTAACCGCACAACCGTTTGAGGCCTGGATTGATGAATGGCGCATGGCCGGATCGGATCTGGACAGCCTGTCGCTTACAGCAAATGGTGAAGACTTCGGCTATGATCTTTCACTGACTGCGCAAGGGCCATTGGTTCTTCACGGCAACGCGGGCTATTCGGTCAAATCCGCTGATGGACAGGCGAGTTACTATTACTCACAGCCCTTCTATACAGTCGAAGGCGTGCTGCATTTGCCGGATAGTGAAGTCCGTGTAACCGGTCAGGGCTGGCTGGATCGGGAATGGTCCTCACAACCTTTGGCGACGGATCAGAGGGGCTGGGATTGGTTCTCGCTCAGCTTTGAGGACGGCGACAAACTGATGGCTTTTCGCCTGCGCGGGGATCGTGGCGATTTCACCTCGGCCACCTGGGTCAATTCAGACGGCAGTACTGAAGCCATCCCCAACGGCTCAATCAGCCTCTTGCCGCTGAGTACCGATGAGGTCGCCGGACGCAATATCCCGACACACTGGCACGTCAATCTTCCGGACCGGGGCATAGACATTCAGGTCTCAGCCCTCACACCTGATGCGTGGATGGGAACCAGTTTCGAATACTGGGAAGGTCCTGTGACCGTAACCGGCAGCCAAAAAGGCGCTGGCTATCTTGAGATGACAGGCTACTGAACCCACCCGATATTCGTTCACGACCGGCGACGCGATCTTTTGCGCGCTGGAGGATCAGTCAGCGTACGACATACACCGAAACGTTGGAATGCCGAACCACACGCGCGGCATTCGGACCAAGCAGGTAGTCCTTCAAATCCGGCTTATGCGCGCCGATCACGATCAGATCGGAACCCGCGTTTTCGGCGGTTTTTAGGATCTCCTGATAGGCTGTACCTGTCGCAACCACATGCCGGATACTTTCATTGCGCTCCGCCCCCAATGCTGAAATGCACAACGCCGTCAGTTTGGCTTGCGCCTCTGCCAACGCCTTTTCGTGAAAATCGGATTCAAAGAACCCGGACACCCAGCTTTCCCCAAAATCGGGCAGCACAGTCACGACATCCAACTGTGCCCCCTCCAGATCCGCCAAAGCTACGGCTTTTTGCAAGACCGGAGCATCAATCTCGCCATTGCTGATATCAATGGCACACAGAACAGAACGTGTCATGCGGGCACCCCTTGTCTGGCGGCACGGCCGCGTTGCAGGAACGCGATAAGACCCAAGAAGATCATCGCTGGGATATACACCAGCTGCTTGGGCAGCTGTTCGGACGGTAAGCTGACCGAGGCCAGGCGTACGGGTTCATCGCCATAGTAGTCAAAGATGCCCAGATCGTCGGCGACCGGCGTGCCAAACAGCGGCTCGTCAAGCTTGACCAGCCCGTCCTCGGGAACCAGCAGCAGGCCCATCGCCTCAATCCGTGCAGCACCTCCTTCTTCGTCGCCCACAGTGACAACAACAGTTGTGTCCACCATCTCGAGCGTATCGAAATCGGGGCCCGCAACGACCAGGCGTACATCTGTTCCCGGTGGTGTCTGACCAATGGTTTCTTCGAATGCAGCGGGTTCAACTGATTTGAACGGAGGCGAGATACGATCCATGAAAAAGTCTGGTCGGAATAGGGCAAATGCCACCAGAACGAGCGCGACACTTTCATAGATACGGCTCCGGGTCAGGAAATACCCCATCGTGCCCGCCGTGAAGACCAGAATCGCTATGGTCGCGAAAACGGCCACCGTGATCCCTTCAAGCCATGTAACGTCGATCAAAAGAAGATCAGTGTTGAAGATGAACACGAAAGGCAGTGCCACAGTGCGCAGGCTGTAGAAGAACGCCGTGAAGCCGGTTTTGATCGCATCACCGCCCGACACGGCAGCAGCCGCGAAACTTGCAAGCCCAACGGGCGGTGTAACATCGGCCATGATCCCGAAGTAAAACACAAACAGGTGTACAGCGATCAGCGGTACAATCAGCCCGCTTTGCGCGCCCAGCTCAACGACTACCCCGGCCATCAACGAACTGACAACGATATAGTTCGCCGTGGTCGGCAGACCCATGCCCAGAATCAGACTTAGCAGCCCAACCATAACCAGCATCAGGATAAGATTGCCTCCCGACAGGAACTCTACCAGATCAGCCATAACCTGACCTACGCCCGTCAAGGTCACCGTGCCTACGATCACGCCCGCAGTGGCGGTTGCCAGCGCGATACCGATCATGTTCCGTGCGCCATCAATCAACCCTTGCCACAGGTCAGCGACGCCATCGACAAAGGTGTTCTTGAGATTGCTCTGCCCCCGGAAAAGAGCCTTGAGCGGTTTCTGCGTCAACAGGATTATGAACAGCAGGGCGGTCGCCCAGAACGCCGACAGTCCCGGCGATTTTTGTTCGATCATCAGGAAGTAAACCAGAACGATAATCGGCAGAAGGTAATGCAAACCTGCCTTATAAATATCAGCGATAACAGGAAGCGTGACCTCTTTTGCATTCGGGTCGTCCGGCTCAAGGTCCGGCACCTGAGCGGCCAGATAAAGCAATCCGACATAAATCGCGCAGACGATCAGGCTCAGCACAAGGCCTGCTGCAGACGGAACCCAGCTCGTTACAGCATCGACCGGGAATTGCGAGCCATAACAAAGCCCTGCAAACACCAGGAAGAAAGCCAACATACCCACAACGGTTCGCGCCAGATGCACGTCACGGTCGCCTAAAGTCGGCATGTTCCGCTTCACGGCTTCCAAATGCACGATATAGACCAGCGCGATGTAAGAAATCGCTGCTGGCAGGAACGCGTGGGTAATCACCTCGACATACGAAATGCCCACATATTCCACCATCAGGAACGCCGCAGCACCCATCACAGGTGGCATGATCTGACCGTTGACCGATGAGGCCACTTCGACCGATCCGGCTTGTTCACTGCTAAAGCCCACACGCTTCATCAGCGGAATGGTGAATGTCCCGGTTGTCACAACGTTGGCAATCGACGAGCCCGAGATCAGGCCGGTTGCAGCGGAACCAACGACGGCCGCTTTGGCCGGACCACCACGCAGGTGTCCGAGTGCACCAAAGGCCATCTTGATGAAATAGTTCCCTGCCCCTGCCTTATCCAGCAGCGCACCAAACAGCACGAACAGGAACACGAATTTGGTGGAAACGCCCAAGGCGATGCCAAACACGCCCTCCGACGTGATCCACATATGGCTCATGGCCTTTTTCAGACTTGCACCCTTCCATCGGATTACTTCCGG
Organism: Ruegeria sp. BHSB056; assembly: GCF_059613305.1. Taxonomy (NCBI): domain Bacteria; kingdom Pseudomonadati; phylum Pseudomonadota; class Alphaproteobacteria; order Rhodobacterales; family Roseobacteraceae; genus Ruegeria; species Ruegeria sp. BHSB056. The sequence continues at coordinate 29,595 of NZ_JBXWSG010000028.1, forward strand.
TACCCATTCGGATGCGCCAAAGAAGACATAGGCCAAAAAAATCGTCGCGATAATTGCCATGGCCGGGCCGAGCGCTCGACGCGCCGCCTCGAACAAAAGTAGCAACCCAAGCAACGCGACCCATTTGTCCGTATCGTCGGCCAAACCGCCCGCATTTACGATCTTGTCATAGAAAAAATAGCCATAAAGCGCGACGAACGCACCGACCAAGCCCATGATCCAATCCTGAACCGGAATATAGCCGCGCGGGCTGGACTTTAGTGCCGGATAAGCCGCAAAGGCCAGAAACAGAGCGAAGGCAAGGTGGAATTGCCGCGCATTGTTTACCACGCTGCCCGGCAACACGTAGTTTGCGAGCGGCGACGCAAGGATAACCTGAAAAATCGACCAAATCGCAGCTACAATCGCCAGGAAGACACCTACATTCCCGACCGGATTACGCCCGCCCGCGTCAGATGATGCGACCAGATCCTGAAGCTCTTCTTCGGAAAGCGGACGATTGGATTGAGTGTCGGAATTCATATAATGTCTCCCCGTCGCGACCATTTTTGGCCTTCTGAATTACCCGCTTTGTGCGGGTTTGGGTTGCAGGGCGCCCTTAGGCGCCCTGCCCTAGGTCTGGCTTACTGAATCCAGCCTTTTTCTTTGTAATACTTCTCGGCACCCGGATGCAGCGGTGCCGACAGGCCATCTGCGATCATCTCTTCGGGCTTGAGGTTGGCAAACGCCGGATGCAGCTTTTTGAAGTCTTCGAAGTTTTCAAAGACCGAGCTGACCACCGCATATACCGCGTCGTCCGACACATCTGCCGAAGTTACGAAAGTCGCGCCTACGCCGAATGTCTGGGTGTCGCCGTCAGAACCACGATACATGCCACCGGGGATGGTTGCAGTGCGGTAGAACGAATTGTCATTGACCAGCTTGTCCACGGCTTCACCGCTGACATTCACCAGAACCGAGTCACAGGCTGTGGTGGCTTCCTGAATAGAACCCGAAGGGTGACCAACGGTATAAACCATAGCATCGATCTGGTTGTCGCACAGGGCAGCCGATTGTTCAGCCGCTTTCAGCTCTGTCGCCAGTTCGAAATCATCGGTGGTCCAGCCCATTTCGCTCAGAAGAACTTCCATGGTGCCCCGCTGACCGGACCCGGGGTTCCCGATGTTCACGCGCTTGCCTTTCAGGTCTTCAAAGTTTGTGATGCCCGCATCGGCGCGGGCCACAACCGTAAATGGCTCGGGGTGGACCGAGAACACGGCACGCAGCTTTTCGAAGGGACCTGCCTCTTCAAATTTCGAGGAGCCGTTATACGCGTGATACTGCCAGTCGGACTGGGCAACACCGAATTCCAGTTCGCCTTCGCGAATGGTGTTGATGTTGTAGACCGAGCCACCGGTCGATTCGACCGAGCAGCGCACGCCGTGCTCCTTCCGGCCCTTGTTCACCAGACGGCAGATCGCGCCACCTGTCGGATAGTAAACACCGGTCACGCCGCCGGTACCAATTGTAATGAACTCTTCGGCATAGGCCGCCGGAGCCAACATGGCTGCGGTTACAAACGCGCCGAGGCTCATTTTGCTGCTGTTTTTCATTTCAATACTCCCACATATTTTTGTCTGGCAGTTGGAATTCAAATCGATGACCTGCCCATGAAACTGTGCCGATAACGATGATCGGCATGCCTCACAGCAGGTGCAACCTGTTGAATTTTCCAGTTTCTCCCAACCTCTTTGAGGGTTCATCCAGATACATTCAATGTCAAGGCCAGCGCCGACCTGACTCGCATCATTCCGCATATATGAGCGTAATTTTTGAATTTTCCCCTCTGGCACACAGGAAAACCCGCCTGATCGGTCTTCTTTATCTTTGCTCCCAAATTTGTTCAGGTCTGTTCAACAGCGGGTCGTATACGGCACCCTCATCCGGGATGAGGCTGATACCAGAGGCAGGAAAAGAACCGGACCAGAACGAAGAAATGAGAGTTAAGTGCCTAAGCACACGAAAAGCCCGAAAAGAAAAAACAGGAAGCAGGTTCCCCTAACCCCCTGTTTTTACTTTGGTACCCAAGGCCGGACTCGAACCGGCACGGTATCACTACCGGGGGATTTTGAATCCCCTGCGTCTACCATTCCGCCACTTGGGCCACGGACACTGGATTAGCGCCCATCAAAGGGAAGGTCCAGAGGCAAAAATCATCCATTATTCCATTTGTTACTGCCGTGATGGTTGACGGGCCGTCAGGTGCGTGGTTTGGCTTTCCCGGGTCGAGAACGGGATTTGAGTGCTAAATGTTGCGATCGCTTTATGACTGGACAATTCGTCTGGCGGAACACCCTCATGCGCTTTGGGCGCTGGCCGTAGTGGCTTTTGTCGAAAGCTCGTTCTTTCCAATCCCCCCCGACGTTCTGATGATTCCAATGATCCTGGCGCGCCCGTCGCGCGCCTGGCTGATTGCAACCGTAGCCCTGGTGGCTTCGGTTCTGGGCGGGATGCTGGGCTACGCGATTGGTGCGTTTTTCTATGAAAGCCTTGGGCAGCCCATTCTTGAATCCATGGGCAAGGCCCATGCGATGGAAGAATTCAACACCCGCTTCAACGATTTCGGGTTCTGGGCGGTACTGGCCGCCGGAGTGACGCCTTTCCCCTACAAGGTCATCACCATCATGTCAGGCTGGACAGGAATGCCGCTTGGAACATTCATCGCAACGTCGATACTGGCACGCGCGCTCAGGTTCTTCCTTGTTGCGGCCCTGCTTTGGGGCTTTGGCGAGCCGATCCGTGAATTTATCGAAAAACGCCTGGGGCTGATGTTCACCTTGTTCATCATCCTGTTGTTTGGCGGCTTCCTGGTGGTGAAATACCTATGACGAGACGTTCACAACTTATCTCACTGGCAGGTCTTGGTTCCCTGACCCTTCTACTGGCAGCTTTTGGCTTCCAGCATCTGGGCGGCCTAGCCCCGTGTAAAATGTGTCTCTGGCAGCGTTACCCGCATGGGGTCGCAATCGCGATTGGCGTTTTGGCGCTGGCCTTGCCAAGGCTGAACATCCTTCCACTCTGTGGCGCGATGGCAGCGGCTGTCACTTCGGGCATCGGGTTCTATCACGCCGGTGTTGAGCAAGGATGGTGGGAAGGTCCGACCAGTTGCACTTCCGGTAGCATTAGTGGGATGTCGAATGACGACCTGTTCGATCAGATTATGTCCGCGCCTTTGGTTCGCTGCGACGATATCCCTTGGGAAATGTTCAACATCTCAATGGCTGGATGGAATGCCATTGCCTCGGCTGTTCTGGTGCTGATCTGGCTCGCGGCGTGGCGGTCAGGCAGAGCCTAGAATTCGTCCAGTTCCGCATCCCAATACAGAAAATCGATCCAGCTTTCGTGCAAGTGATTGGGGGGAAATTTCCGACCAACATTGCGCAGTGCTTCGGCGTCAGGCTGGCGGGGCGGCTTACGCAGACTCATTCCTGCCTGACGCAGAGATTTTGACCCTTTGCGCAGATTGCACGGGCTGCACGCCGCCACAACGTTCTGCCAGCTGGTCACCCCACCAGCGGCGCGTGGCACCACATGATCAAAGGTCAGATCACCGCGACTGCCACAATACTGGCACCGGAACTCGTCTCTCAGAAATAAATTAAAGCGCGTGAAGGCCACGCGCTTTCTGGGTTTCACATAGTCTTTCAAAACAACGACCGAAGGTATTCGGATCTGCGTACTCGGGCTGCGAACCACTTCATCGTATTCGGCCACGATGTCGACCCGATCCAGCCAGGCCGCCTTGATCGCCTCTTGCCAGGGCCACAGGGACAACGGGTAATAAGACAGGGGGCGATAATCGGCGTTCAAAACCAATGCCGGATGATGCTTCAATGCACCTGGCTCCCTGACAAATTCGGTCCTGAAGTCTCCGTCCATATCAGAATCGCTCCTCGCTCTGCTCTGCCCTTTTTGACATCAGAGCGGGGAACACCCGCCCCGGCCTTAGTATGACTATATATCGTGTTAATACTCTGACAAGCCCTGATTTTCCACAATATGTCGCAAACTGGGTAATGCGAATCCGTAACAGGCACATGACAGTTATCCACAGCTTGCGCGGGGTGCACTCTTCGGGGTATGCGCACGTCATGTCCTGGTTCATTCGCTTCAACAAACCTTACGATGTACTGCCGCAGTTCACCGACCGCGACAATGCGGATGCTCCGCGCAGTACACTGTCCGATTTCATCGATCTGCCCGGGGTTTATCCCGCCGGTCGACTGGACCGTGACAGCGAAGGTTTGATGCTACTGACTGACCACGGCAAGTTACAGGCGCAGATCTCGGACCCCAAGCACAAGATGGCAAAAACCTATTGGGTTCAGGTCGAAGGTATTCCGGACGAAACCGCCCTGAAAGCGCTGCGAAACGGCGTCGAGTTCAAAGACGGCCTGACCCGTCCGGCGAAGGTGCGGCAGATCGACGAGCCAGACAACCTGTGGCCCCGCACCCCACCAATCCGCGAACGCGAGACTGTACCAGACAGTTGGATAGAACTGTCCATACGCGAGGGCAAAAACCGTCAGGTGCGTCGAATGACGGCCGCCGTGGGCTTGCCGACCCTGCGCCTGATCCGCTGTCGCATTGGTGACTGGACGTTGGACGATCTGGAACCGGGCCAGTGGGACAGCCTGCCCATGCCATCCCTGAACACCACACCGCAACGAAAACGCGACCGTCGACCACGCCGGTGACATACCCTGCCCTGATCTGCTAAACTTAGGTCATGAAACTAACTCCCGGAATACCGGCCCCTTCGGCGATTCTGGAAGCGTCGCTTTATGTCGATGATCTGGACGCAGCGGAACAGTTTTACGGCGAAGTACTGGGCCTGGACCGCATTCAGCGCGTCGCCGACCGCCACGTGTTTTACCGAATTGGCGGATCGGTCCTGCTGATCTTTAACCCGGAACAGACGGAACAGCCGCCCCTCAACCCGGACATGCCCGTTCCGCCCCACGGCGCCCGCGGTGCCGGGCATGTGTGTCTTGTACTGACCCGTGATGAAATCGCAGTGATGCGCAAGCACCTTCTGGACTGGAATGTCCCCGTAGACGCAGAATTTGACTGGCCCGGAGGCGCACGTTCCTTGTACGTGCGCGACCCGGCCGGAAACTCAGTCGAATTTGCCGAAGCGCATCTTTGGTCTTGATCCGATGCGGAACGCCGGGGTGTTCCGCTGATTTGATCTTACCGGCTAAAGGCTCAGCTTGTCGCGCATGAAGGCCAGGGCCACACTCAGCCCGTCCGGGGCGATTCCGTGCCCGGTGCCCTTCATGACATGGGCATAGACCTCTTTGAAACCGGCGGATTGCAGGGCCTCTGCCGCTTCGGGCAAGGATTGCGGCGGGACGACGTCGTCGGCATCGCCATGCACCAGCAATACAGGCATCCGGCTGACGGTTTCGTCTGCCAGAAGGTCCGCCTCTAGCAAACGTCCAGAGAAAGCGACAATTCCTGCCACGGGGTCTTCGCGGCGGGGCGCGACATACAGGCTCATCATCGTGCCCTGGCTGAAACCAAAAAGGACAACCTGTTCGGGCAGCAGGTCTTCATCCACCATCAGAGCATCCAGAAAGGCGTTGAAATCCTCGACCGCCATTTCCATGCCCCTGCGCGCCTCTTCCTCAGACGAACCGTCAATCCAGGGAATGGGAAACCACTGAAAGCCATTGGGCATTCCCGGGATCTGCTCGGGCGCGTCCGGGGCCACGAACAATGTGTCGGGCAGATGTTCACCCAGCGGGTCGGCCAAACCCAGCAGATCGGCACCGTTTGCGCCATAGCCATGTACGAACACCACAACCGAGCGCGTGTCGCCCGAAACAGGCTCTTTCCGGAGCGCATTCAAAACCCGTGTCATCTGATCCCTTCTCTTTGCTTTGCAACCCGGTAATAGGCCCACAGCACCCGCGCCGCAACCGAGCGCCAGGGCGACCAGGCCTCGGCCATCTTGCGCAGTTCTTTATCTGTTGGGCGGTTGGGCAGGTCATAAAGGATGCGCGCGGCCTCTTGCAGCGCCAGGTCGCCGGGGGCGATCACATCAGCGCGACCAAGTGAGAACATGGCGTATATCTCCGCGGTCCAGACGCCAATGCCTGACACTTGCGTCAGCGTGGTCAAAACTTCCGCATCAGAGGCATCACGTAACGCTTTGTAATCTATACGCGCTTCCGCCAAAGCCCTTGCATAGCGGATCTTCTGACGGCTTAACCCTACAGCCCGAAGATCGTCATCCGTTGCCCACATGATCTTACGCGGACCCGTCAGTTTGGCCTCTTGCAGGCGTTTCCATATTGCATTGGCCGAAGCCACACTGACCTGTTGGCTGACAATGGCACTCAGCAGTTGCGCGAACCCGTCGGGACGGCGACGTAACGGCAATGGGCCAGTCTGTTCCATTGCATAGGCCATGCGCGGACAGCTCTGGGCCAGCCATTCAGCCCCTTCCGCCACACAATCCGGCGTTTCGATGATGCGGCCAACAGGCATCTGGTCTCCCTGCTCGGTTGTCACTGGCACGTTAGGCGCATGTGCCGCAGATGCAACCGGGTTGTGCCGCAAACACTTAGCCGATAACCATTCGGCCATGACCATGATCTCGACCCTTCCCGATGACCGTCAGGCCAAACGCAATGTTGCTGTCTTGGTGGCGGCGCAGGCCATTCTGGGCGCGCAGATGCCCGTGATGTTCATCGTCGGTGGGCTGGCAGGCCAGTCGCTGGCGACCAATCCCTGCCTGGCAACATTGCCCATTTCGCTGATTGTTCTGGGATCGATGCTGGCAGCCACGCCAATCTCAGCCATCATGCAAAAATGGGGGCGTCGGGTTGGGTTCCTTGTCGGGGCAACCGCCGGTGCTCTGGGCGGGTTGATCAGCGCTTATGGGCTGTTCCTGGGCTCGTTTCCCATTTTTCTTGTCGGCAGCCTGCTGACCGGCATCTACATGAGCGCGCACGGGTTCTATCGCTTTGCAGCGGCAGACACCGCATCAGACGATTACCGCCCCAAAGCGATTTCCTATGTCATGGCCGGTGGGCTGGCGGCCGCTATAATTGGCCCGCAGATCGTCAAGCTCACATCAGAAGCTTATGTCATCCCGTTTCTGGGCACCTATCTGGCCGTCATTGGGATCAATGTTCTGGGGTCCGCCCTGTTCTTCTTTCTTGACATCCCAACGCCTGCAAAACCCACCGACACCGAGCCCAAGGGGCGGTCGCGACTGGAGTTGCTGAAAACACCCCGCATCGCCGTGGCCATCATATGTGCCATGGTATCTTACGCGCTGATGAATCTTGTGATGACCTCAACTCCGTTGGCCGTGGTGGGTTGTGGTTACTCGGCCAATGACGCGGCTGACATCGTCACCAGCCACGTGCTGGCCATGTATGTGCCCAGTTTCTTTACGGGTCACCTGATCGCCCGGTTTGGCATCGAAAGGATCGTGGCGCTGGGTCTGGCGATTCTTGCAGCCGCTGGACTGGTCGCCTTGCAGGGCGTTGATTTAGGGAACTTTTTCGTTGCTCTCATTCTTCTTGGTGTTGGGTGGAACTTTGGCTTTATCGGCGCGACCACGATGCTGGCCGCATCGCATGAGCCGCAGGAACGCGGTCGGATGCAGGGCCTCAACGACCTGCTGGTGTTTGGCGGAGTGACTATGGCTTCGCTGGCTTCGGGTGGATTGATGAACTGCTCGGGCGGTTCCCCGGTCGAAGGGTGGACAGCAGTCAATCTTGCTATGATTCCGTTGCTGACATTGGCAGGCGGGGCCTTGTTGTGGCTGGTTCTGCGACCGGCCGACCCGGAACGGGCCTGATCACCAGCGCCCGCTGCCCGCAGTCCACATCAAGGACAGTCGTTGCCGTATTTCTCCCGGAACAAGATCACCGGAGGCAACACGTTCTGGGCTAGCTATTGCTTGCTTCAAAATCCGTTCGGCCAACCACCCGGAATATAATGCCGGCCGTGCCTCGGCCGAAATCTCAGCCCGATGCGATCTGGCTTTTTGCAGGCGATTCAAGGCGGTTCCGGCCAAGGCACGCACCCCTTCAATGGTACCGTCCAAAAGCGGTATCCGCCCGCGTCGTTCCAATTCAGGAATAGCCCTCAACCAGTGCGACACCCCAACCGCATATCCAAAGTCACGCAACACAGTTTCATCGGCCGCCCCCAGCGCCTGGGCTGATGCAACAACCAATGAGCCCGTACTGTGATCGATGTAGGCGTCAAAGTGCTCCTGATCCTCGAACGGATCACGGTATATATCCCAACGCCTTACAGCCACATATTCATCCAAAACACCTGCCAGATGGGGCGAAAGTACCCGTGACAAGGGTGTTACCACCTCGTGCCGCCGTACGGTAGCCCCTTCTGCAATTTCCTGTAGCGCGTCACGCCACCATTGCAGCCGCATCTCGGCGATCATTGGCTCTTGCGTCACCCAGGGCGCGCGGGCAACTTCGACGTTCAGCGCGTAAATCGGGAACAGAACTGCACGATCTGCAACCGGTGCAGCCATCGCTGCGCGGAAACGATCTGGATCAGCCCGCTGCACAAGTGCCGCGCAGGCTTTGACGTCTTGGTCAAAGACCACGCTCACTCGGCTGCTGCCTTTTTCGGATCACAGTCGCGCACCAGTTTCCACTGAATCGCATCCAGAAGCGCCTCGAAAGACGCATCGACTATGTTCGCGCTGACGCCCACGGTCGACCAGCGCCGCCCCTGACCGTCTTCGCTGTCGATGATGACACGCGTGACCGCTTCGGTGCCGCCCTGCGTAATCCGCACCTTGAAGTCGACCAGACGCATATCTGACAGTACCTGCGAATACTGACCCAGATCCTTGGCCAGCGCCTTCGCAAGGGCGTTCACCGGCCCCCTGTCGCTGCCTGACTCGTCCATGGATTCACTGACAGACAGCTTCTTTTCACCATCCACTCTTACGACAACAACGGCCTCGGACAGGCTGACCATCTTGTTGTATTTGTTCTTACGCCGTTCAACGGTGACTTTGTAACGCTTGACCTCGAAGAACTCAGGCAATTGACCCAGCTCTTCCCGCGCCAGCAGTTCAAAACTGGCCTGAGCGGTGTCATAGGAATATCCATCCGCCTCGCGGGCCTTTATCTGGTCAAGGATGCGGCCAAGTGCGGGGTCACCTTCTTCAACACGCAAACCGGCCTCGGTCAAACGCTTGCGCAGGTTTGACTGACCAGCTTGGTTCGACATCGGAATGATGCGGGCGTTCCCGACGCTTGCGGGTTCCACGTGCTCATATGTCGATGGATCCTTGAGGATCGCGCTGGCGTGCAGCCCGGCCTTATGCGCAAAAGCCGACGCCCCGACATAAGCCGCCTGCTTGCTGGGCACCCGATTCAAAACATCATCCAGCATCCGGCTGATGCGGGTCAAACCAGCCAAAGCCTCACGGCTGACACCAATATCAAACTGCGACGCATAGGGTTCCTTCAGCAACAGCGTCGGGATCAAAGCGGTCAGGTTCGCATTGCCGCAACGTTCGCCCAAACCATTCAATGTTCCCTGAATTTGCCGTGCACCTGCCTCAACAGCAGCCAGAGAACAGGCAACGGCATTTTCGGTGTCGTTATGGGTGTGAATGCCCAGCCGATCACCGGGCAGCCCGGCTGCGATCACCTCGGATACGATCCGCCCGACCTCGGACGGCAAAGCGCCACCATTTGTGTCGCACAGGACAACCCACCGCGCGCCCGCCTCAAGCGCTGCGCGACAAACATCCACGGCATATTCCGGATCGTCCTTGTAGCCATCAAAGAAATGTTCCGCATCAAACAGCGCTTCTCGCCCCTGCGCGACGATATGCGCGACCGAGGCGCACACGTTTTCCGTGTTTTCTTCCAGTGAAATGCCAAGCGCGTGGGTGACGTGATAATCATGCGACTTGCCGACCAGACAAACAGCCTGCGTTCCCGCATTCATCACGGCTGCCAGCACATCGTCATTCTCGGCTGATCGTCCTGCGCGTTTGGTCATGCCGAACGCCGTCAACCGGGCCGAGGTCTTTGGGGCCACCTCAAAAAACGCGCTATCGGTCGGGTTGGCGCCGGGCCAACCGCCTTCGATGTAATCCACGCCCAATGCGTCCAGCGCCTGCGCGATCTGCACTTTTTCAGCGGTCGAAAACTGCACACCCTGTGTTTGCTGCCCATCGCGCAGGGTTGTGTCGTAGAGGTAGAGGCGTTCCTTGGTCATCAGACCTCCTCCAGCTTGGCAGCATCAAAACCGGCGCCCGGCACCAGTTCGACACCTTCCTTGCTCATTCGGACCTCAAGCCCTGCCGCAACATATGCTGCCTTCAAGCGATCAACTTCCGAGAAGTCCTTGCTTTGCATCGCGGTGGCTCGTGCTTTCGCCAAACGGTCCGCATGGGCGGTCAGGTCGACAGATGCGGTATCGGCCCAGTCGCCCATCTCAGACAAAAGCAAACCCAGCTGTTGCGCACTTGCCAACAGGCCTGCGGCGTCACCATCTGAAGCCAGACGGTAAAGCTCGCTCATGGCACCTGCCGTATTCAGATCGTCACTTAGTGCTGCGATGACTTCAGGTGCCGCGCTGGCTGCGGGCTCGATGCCCGCTGTCAGCGCCCGCCACTTGCGCAGCGTCGCCTCGGCCTCACGCGCCTTCTTCTCGGTCCAATCCATTGGCTTGCGATAATGCGTCTGAAGAAAGACGAAGCGGATCACTTCACCCGGCACGCCCTGCTCCAACAGATCGTGCACGGTAAAGAAATTGCCCAGCGATTTGGACATTTTCTTTCCTTCAACCTGCAACATCTCGTTATGCAGCCAGACCCGCGCGAATTCGCCATGCGGGTGCGCGCATTTGCTTTGGGCGATCTCGTTCTCATGATGCGGGAACATCAGGTCGTTGCCACCACCATGGATATCAAAGCTCTCGCCCAGCAGTTCATAGCTCATGGCTGAGCATTCGATGTGCCAGCCCGGACGTCCCCTGCCCCATGGGCTGTCCCAGCCCGGCAGTTCATCGGTCGAAGGCTTCCACAACACGAAATCCATCGGGTTTTTCTTGTATGGTGCCACCTCGACCCGCGCACCTGCGATCATGTCATCGACCGACCGGCCAGACAGCTTGCCATAGCTTTCTTTCCAGCTGTCGACCGCGAACAGAACATGACCTTCGGCGGCATATGCGTGGCCCTTGGCGATCAGGTCTTCGATCATCTCGATCATCTGGGCGATATACTGGGTCGCGCGCGGCAT
>NZ_JBXWSG010000029.1:0-39943 GCF_059613305.1 Ruegeria sp. BHSB056
GGTCGCTTTCAGGTCGGACCAGCCGAACAGGACCAATAACAGGCACCCGGCAACCAGCGTTCCGAACGTGAACACGACGGCTGGTTCTCCGCGGTTCAGCCTGCGGATCATGGGGGTGTAAATCGCGTGCGCGACGCATCCCCAGAAATAGATGATCTCGCCCCCGCCGATCTGGAAGGCGCGGAACATCTGCCAGTCGGCCCGAAAGATCACCCACAGCGCCCCAATCGCACCGATGGTCAGGGCCATTGCCATGCGCGGCGTGGTGATCTGGCGCAGCAGGACCCAGCCCGCAATGGCCGAGACAACGGGGGTCAGGGTGAAAACCGCGGCAGCGCTGACCGGCGGGGCAGTTTGCAGCCCGTAAAACATCAGGACGAAATAGGTGGCGAACAACCCGCCCAGCACCAGATACCGCCAGGGCGCCTGTGCGGCACTTCGGGGCAGACCAGTTGTCGCCAGCGCCGCCACACCAATCACCACAGCCGCGATGGCAAAACGCACCGCATTCAAGGCCGCCGGCGCAATTTCGTTGGCAATCATCGACCCAAGCGAAAAGCTGCCTGCGACAAGGGCGGAAAAGGCCAGCATGGCCAGATGGCCACGCATCTGCGGGTTCATGGACACCAGCCTTTGGAGGCTTCTTTCAGAAAACTCAGGAACGCTTGCACCTTGGTGGTTCGGTGCAGGTCCACATGGGTCACCAGCCACAGGTTGCCGAACCATTCCGGAAGCGGGTCGATCACTTCGACCAGAGTGTCATGACGGGCGGCCTCCCAACGGGCCATAAAGCCGATACCGGCCCCGGCCAGAACGGCCTCGCGCATACAGAAATTGTTGGTACAGCGAAAGGTGATGCGGTCGGCGGATACCGTGTTGCGCAGCCACCGGGTGAACGGCGCGCGGCTGCTTTCATCGTCAGAACTGACGAAGTGGTGGTTTCCGAAATCCTCGATGCCCGAGGGTTTGCCGTGCCGTTCGATATAAGAGGTGCTGGCATAGAGGCCGACTTCTTCCTGCCGGAAGGGTTGCACAACGTTGTCGGGCTGATCCGGGGCCGATCCCGCACGGATTGCAACATGTGCCTCGCCATATTCCAGCCGAAACAGGCGGTCTCCGGTCAGGTAGCGCACGATCAGCTCGGGGTGCATCTTTTGAAATTCGGTCAGCGTCGGCACCACCAATGGCGCGATGGAGCCCAGCGACGTAACCACCAGTTCGCCCGATACATCGTCACCGCGCCCCTTCATCCGGCCGACAAGCTGGTTGAACTGGTCTTCGGTGGCTTGCGCAACGCGCAGCAAATCGTCGCCCGCTTCGGTCGGGGTATATCCCCGCGCGTGACGCTGGAACAGTTTGACACCCAACCGGGCCTCGATCGCGTCGATGTGGCGGATCACTGTGGCGTGGTGCACGCCCAGAACCTCGGCCGCACCGCTGACAGTTCCCATGCGTGCCACCTGATAGGCGGTCCGCACCTCATCCCAATTATCCATGGCAATACCGTTATTGTGCAATTTCCAACAATAACTGTTGATATATCCGAGTTTTGTTCACAAACGCAATAATCATATTGGAGCCAGCACAAGATTTCTCTTACCCAAAGGACCCAATCAATGGCTAAAACCATCCTGCATATCGACGCCTCTGCCCGCCGCGTGGGTTCAACCACCCGCGACCTGTCTGACCGCATCGTCCGACAGTTGGGTGCCGCCCGCATCATCCGCCGCGACCTGGCTACCCCCCTGCCCCTGCTGACCGAAGACTGGATCGCCGCCAACTTTACCCCGGCCGAGCAGCGCGACGACCTGCAACGCGACCGGCTGGCCCTTTCGGACGCGCTGGTGACCGAGTTGCAAGAGGCTGACACCATCGTTATCGGCCTGCCGATCTACAACTTCTCGGTCCCCGCCGCATTCAAGGCCTGGATCGACCTGGTCGCCCGAGCGGGCCTGACCTTTTCCTATTCGGAGAACGGCCCAAAAGGCTTGCTGGAGGGTAAACGCGCCATTCTGGCAATCGCGTCGGGTGGTACTGCTGTCGGGTCCGAGATCGACTTTGCCACCAACTATGTGCGTCACGTTCTGGGCTTTATCGGGATCCATGATGTAGCGGTCATCGCCGCGGATCAGATGGCGGTGAACCCCGAAGCCGCGCTGGAAAGCGCCAAAAAGGCGGTGACAGAACTGGCGGCCTGATCGCCTCTGGTCAATGAGCCCTGAAACGTCCAGTCTGCTGGTCAGATGGAACTGGCGGACTGGATGGCGCGCATGAAGAAGATCGGAATTCTGGGTGGTGTGGGTTGGGCCTCGACCGTGGACTATTACAGGGCCATTGCCGAAGGTGCCGGGCGTCATTTTGCGGCGCGCGGCCACGGCGCGCCCCTGCCGATCCCTGCCATGACCATCGAGTCTGTCACACAGGCCAAGACCCGCGCCTTGCGGGGTGTCGCCGGGGACGAAGCCAGCTGGGCGGCGTTTGATGCGGTGTTTCGCGACGCGCTGCTGACGCTGGAGCGCGCAGGCTGCGATTTTGGCATCATAGCGTCCAACACCCCGCACGCGCGGCTGCACGCGATCAGACAGGGTGTTTCCATGCCCATCCTCAGCATTTTCGACGCGACGGCAGAGGCTACGGCCAGCACAGGCGTATCAAACGCGTTGGTGCTGGGAACAACCGTGACAATGCAGGCCACCAACTATGCGGATCGTCTGGCGGCCGAGGGCATCACCGCAAATGCGCGGCTGCCCGACCCCGAGATTTCCGAGATGCAGGCCATGATCGACAGTGATTTCTACGGTGGTGCCTCTGATGCGGCGCGCGCAAGGTTGCTGGCCTTTTGCAACAAACATGCCCGTCCCGGAACCGCCATTCTGCTGGCCTGCACCGAGCTGCCGCTGGCCTTTCCAAAGTATCTGGATGACCCGGTATTCGAGGCCGACGGGCACCTGTTCATCAACCCATCCGCCGCGCATGTCGCCGCCGCGCTGAAACTGGCGCTTGAGTGATCAGGTCAGCCACGTAACGGTGCAACCGATGCGATCGAAGAACGCCATCACGTCGGATTGTTTCATAACAACGGTACGGTCATTGACCAACGGGTGCATATAAATCACCTCGGCCCGTTGGGCGGCGGCGTCCATGAAGAATTGCACATCGTTCTGCACGCCGTTGATCATCGCCAGCGGGCTGACCGCGCCGGGGCGAGTACCAAGGTTCTGCAACAGCCGGTCTGCCGACCCAAAGGACAGGGCGCCGACACCCAGTTCTGCGCCCAGCGCCTTGAGGTCAATCTCGCGGCTTTGTTCCAGCGTCACCAGGTAGTTGCGCTTTTTCTTGTCGCGCAGGTACAGGTTCTTGACCCGCAACGCGTTCTCGCCCGGCACCATGAACTGGCCTTCCACGGCCTTGGCGTCCTCGACCGTGCGCAGGGGAACATGGGTATGCAGGCGGTAGGGCAGCCCCCAATCATCCAGCTGCGCCAACAGCGCGTCAGAACTGAGCGGCAATGTATCCTGAAATGTGGATGATGCGTCCATGGGGCCCTCCTGTTTGTAGCGCTCATCGCGCAACATGGCGGCGAATTCAAGCTGGGGCAGAGCAGAAAACGGTGCTAGCGTGTTGCCATGAAAGTCACTCGAAACACTCCGACCCAACTGATCCTTGCCGACACGCCCTGGTTCATCGGAATCATGCTGGTCTTTTTCATACTGGCCTTTGTCGGCGCAGGTCTGGCCATGGTCAGTGACGGTGGCGAGAATATCTGGTTCGGGCTGTTCTTTGCATTAATCGGCGGCGGGCTAGGCGTCGGGGCGTTTTGCGTTTTCGTGCGGCGGGTTCAGGTCATTCTGGACCGCACAAAGAACAGCATTCTGATCCGCAGGCAGTCTGTCTTTGGCTATGAAGCGATTGAGCATCAGCTGTCCAGCCTGTCCCATGCCGAAGTTGAAAGCTCGACTTTCCGCAGCGACAGCAGCAGTTCGACGCTGTATCGCCCGGTTCTGGTGCTGGACAAGGGAATGAGCGAAGGGCGTCATCCGATTGTCGATGCGTACTCGAACGGGCGCGGCGCGCATAATCTGGTGGACGCGGTCAATGCATGGCTGCCCGCGCAGCAGGAAGACGCGAAGGAACAAGCCTGACGATTACAGGACTTGTCCATGCTCCAGCCAGGCTCGGTCAGCCGGTGTCACCATTTCGGACAGGCGCGCGTCGTATCGGGCCATGTCATCGGCGGTCAGCTTTCCCACCCATTTATTGCTGGTCCCGGACGCGAAGAACTGCGCGTAATCCTGAAACGCACTTTTGAAACCGGGCTGCTGCGAAGCGCGCCGGGCGTTTTCCTTCATTGAACCAAAGCTTGCGGCTTCAGCGATATCATCGATCATTTCTGGCGCGATCTCGGTCCCCAAGATGTTTGCGATCCGCGCCACCTGCCCCGGCAAATCACGGCTGAGTTCCGCGTAATGCAGGAAATGGATGTTTGGCAGATGCTGGAACGCGCGGAATGAACGGTAATGGTGGACGTATGAGGCCAGTGTCAGATCGTCGGTGCCCTTTGACGAGGCGGGCCGGTCCAGAAACATCGCGAAGGCTTCGGAAAGATCATCGGGAAACAGGTAGTCCAGCCAGTCGTCTTTCATGTTTTCCACATGACGGCGCAGCGAGAAATGCACGTCAACCGGATGACGATGCACCACCAGATAGGTCGCATCCGGTGAATAGGTGATCCCGTCCAATGGCGTGTGGGTCTTGATGCACCGTCTGTGCGTTTGTGCGGCAAGTATTCTGTCCTGCTCCTCACGATTTCTGAAACCGCAATCCAGCCAGGGTGAGACCGCGTTGTTGTACACGGCTGGATCCGCGGTTTTGGTAATCAGCATTCGTACCAGCGTCTGCGTCCACGTGGTGCCGCATTTGGGAGGCGTGCAGACAAAGATGTCGCCGGGACGGAGCGCGAAGTCGGACCAGATATCGGTATTTGTGACTTCACCGACATAATCCTTGGTGCGCTGCGGCAATAGTTGACTCATGACCAAACTCCTAAACTGACCCCGACCTTTGGACGCTACACCAAGTGGCCAGATGCTTAAAGCGTTTGCCTTGACTCGCAGAGCCCAGAGGCGTAGATGACCGCCAAACATCCGGAAGCGTCTTGATCTTCCGGTCCCTTGAGTCGTTCAGGGATCGCCCCCCACCAGCGAGTTTCGCCCGTGGGGGCGTTTGTGCATTTAACCGACGCATCCTATCTAGGACGCGCCACCAGATAACCGGCTAAGGAGGCCGAAGGCATGTTTGAAAATCTATCCGAACGCCTTTCCGGCGTCTTTGATCGGCTGACAAAACAGGGTGCCCTGTCTGAAGAAGACGTCAAGACCGCCCTGCGCGAGGTCCGTGTTGCCCTGCTTGAGGCCGACGTCTCGCTGCCGGTGGCGCGTGAATTCGTCAAGAAGGTGCAGGACCAGGCGACCGGTCAGGCGGTGACCAAGTCGATCACCCCCGGTCAGCAGGTCGTCAAGATCGTACATGACGCGCTGGTCGATACCCTGCGTGGCGAGGAAGACCCCGGCAAGCTGAAGATCGACAACCCGCCCGCCCCGATCCTGATGGTCGGTTTGCAGGGTTCGGGTAAGACCACCACCACCGGTAAACTGGCCAAGCGCCTGAAAGAGAAAGAGGGCAAGAAGGTCCTGATGGCCTCGCTCGACGTTTATCGCCCGGCGGCGATGGACCAGCTGGCGGTTCTGGGCGCGCAGGTCGGCGTTGATACGCTGCCGATTGTACCGGGCCAGAAACCCGTCGACATTGCCAAGCGCGCCAAGCAGCAGGCCACATTGGGCGGCTATGACGTCTACATGCTGGATACCGCCGGTCGCCTGCATATCGACGAAGTGCTGATGGACGAGGTCGAGCAGGTCCGCAACGCGGTTGACCCGCGCGAAACCCTGCTGGTGGTTGACGGCCTGACCGGTCAGGTCGCCGTTGAGGTGGCCGAAGAATTCGACGCCAAGGTCGGTATTTCGGGCGTGGTCCTGACGCGGATGGACGGCGACGGGCGCGGTGGTGCGGCGCTGTCAATGCGCGCAGTGACTGGCAAGCCCATTCGCTTTGTCGGTCTGGGCGAGAAGATGGACGCGCTGGAGACCTTCGAGCCGGACCGGATCGCCGGACGTATTCTGGGCATGGGCGACATCGTTGCCCTGGTCGAAAAGGCCCAGGAAACGATGGAGATGGAACAGACCGAGCGCATGATGAAGCGCATGGTCAAAGGTCAGTTCAACATGAACGACCTGAAGATGCAGCTGGAACAGATGATCCAGATGGGCGGCATGCAGGGCATGATGGGCATGATGCCGGGTATGGGCAAGATGGCCAAGCAGATGGATCAGGCGGGTCTGGACGACAAGATCCTGCGCCAACAGATCGCCTTGATCCAGTCCATGACCAAACGCGAGCGCGCCAACCCGCAGCTGCTGCAAGCCAGCCGCAAGAAACGGATTGCAGCCGGTTCGGGGATGGAAGTCAGCGACCTCAACAAGCTGCTCAAGATGCACCGGCAGATGTCGGACATGATGAAAAAGATGGGCAAGATGGGCAAAGGCAAGATGCTGAAACAGGCCATGAAGGGCATGTTCGGCAAAGGCGGCCCCAGCCCCGAAGACATGGCAGCCGGCATGGACCCCAAGGCACTGGAACAGGCGGCCAAGGCGATGGGCGGCAGGATGCCCGGTGGTCTGCCTGGTCTGGGCGGCGGCATGGGGCTGCCTCAGGGCCTGAGCGGGTTTGGCAAGAAGAAGTAATGAACGCCATCGCCCAACATATCCCCCGGCTTGAAACCGAGCGCCTGATCCTGCGCGCGCCGTCCGAGGCTGATCTGGACGCCGATACCGCGTTCTTCGCCAGCGATGCGGCGAAGTTCGTCGGCGGGCCACTGCGCCGGGATGAGGTCTGGCGACTGATCGCTTCGCTGCTGGGCCACTGGTCCCTGCGCGGTTACGGGTTCTGGAGCGCCGAGGAAAAAGCCTCGGGCAGTTATGTCGGGCGGATCGGGCTTTGGTGCCCCGAAGGCTGGCCCGAACCCGAAATCGGCTGGACGTTGATGAACAATGCCACCGGCAAGGGGTACGCGACCGAGGCGGCACTGGCCGCGCGGTCTTATGCGTATGATGTTCTGGGGTGGGAGACGGCGATCTCGTTGATTGATCTGGACAATCATGCCAGCAAAGCCGTGGCCAAACGGCTGGGCGCGCAGTTCGAGTATCACTATGACCACCCCAAATTCGGCAGGTCCGAAATCTGGCGGCACCCCGCGCCTGCCGATCTGGTGAATGGCGGGATGGAGGCCTACGCATGACCGCGTTCACCATCCCCACCGTTGAAACCGAACGTCTGATCCTGCGCGCGCCGCATCTGGATGATCTGCCTGCGCTGACCGCATTCTTTGCAACCGAGCGCAGCCATATGGTAGGCGGCCCCCGGGACGCGCTGGAAAGCTGGGGCATGTTGGCCAGACGCCTTGGGCACTGGGCGTTGAAAGGATTTGGCCTTTGGCACCTGACCGAGAAATCCAGCGGTCGGTTCGCTGGCGGCGTCGGCCTGATTGACGCCCCCGGTTGGGACGAGCCTGAACTGGGCTGGACCGTGATGGAAGATTTCGAAGGCAAAGGGTTTGCCTATGAGGCGGCGCTTGCCGCCCGGTCCTATGCGGCGCGGCATCAGGGCCTGAACGGGTTGATTTCGTATATCGCCCACGAAAACGACCGCTCGCGCGCTTTGGCCGAACGGTTGGGTGCAACGCTGGAGCGCGACAATGCCGAACTGCTGGGCCAGCCCTGCCAGGTGTGGCGGCACCCCAAGATTGACGTTTCGACACCCGAAAGGACCGGCCAATGAACAACCCCGTGACACGCGCGGCTGCATTGCTGAAAGAGCATCGCGAAAGCATCGACCGGCTGGACGCGATCCTTGTCTATACGCTGGGCGAGCGGTTCAAACACACACAGGCCGTTGGCAAGCTCAAGGCCGAACACAACCTTCCCCCGTCCGATCCCTCGCGTGAGGCCACGCAGATCGCACGGCTTGAAGACCTGGCGAAAGAGGCCGATCTGGACCCCGATTTCGCCAAGGCTTTTCTGAATTTCATCATTCAGGAAGTCATCCGACACCACAGGAAACACCAAGGGTGAACCAGAGGTTCAGCAAGTTAAAAGTGAACCAGAGGTTCAACAAACACCAGAATTAACCGGAAAAGACACCGGCCAATCAAATACACGCCTCCGGCGTGATGCCATTCAAAGGAGATACCACCATGGCAATGAAAATTCGTCTCGCCCGCGCAGGCTCGAAAAAACGTCCGTTTTACCGCATCGTTGCGGCTGACAGCCGGATGCCGCGCGACGGCCGTTTCATCGAGAAACTGGGCACCTACAACCCGCTGCTGCCGAAAGACAGCGAAGAGCGTGTGAAAATGGACATGGAACGCGTTCAGCACTGGCTGGATCAGGGCGCCCAGCCCACCGACCGTATCGCACGTATGCTGGAAGCTGCCGGCACCCGTGACAAGGCCGAGCGCAACAACCCCAACAAGGGTACCCCGGGCAAGAAAGCTCAGGAACGCGCGGAAGAGAAAGCTGCAAAGGCTGCGGAAGCTGCCGAAGCGGCGGCTGCACCGGCTGAAGAAGCGGCTGCAGAAGAATAAGCAGGCCGAAGCGTGCGGGATCAGACCTTTACTGACGCATTTCGCACGCAGTTCGATCTGTTGTTGCGGCTCCGGCGCGATGTGCGCCGGTTCCGCGGCGACGCAGTAGACGAGGCAGTGCTTGCGCGCTGCCTCGACGCGTTTCGGCTGGCCCCGTCGGTGGGGTTAAGCGAACCCTGGCGCGTGATCCGCGTCGAAAGCGCAGCGGCCCGGGCTGCGGCGCTAAGGAATTTCCAAACCGCCAACGATGACGCCCTGGCGGGCTATTCCGGCGACAGGGCGCAGCTTTACAGCCGCCTGAAACTGTCGGGGATGCAGGAAGCGCCGGTGCAACTGGCCGTCTTCTGCGACGACAGCACCGACAAGGGATTGGGTCTTGGCGCGGGCTCGATGCCCGAGATGCGGCGCTATTCCGTGGTCTCTGCGATCACCCTGTTCTGGCTGGCCCTACGGGCCGAGGGGCTGGGGATGGGCTGGGTATCCATTCTGGACCCCGAGCAGATGGCGCGCGATCTGGATGTGCCGGACAACTGGCGTCTGATCGGGTATTTCTGTGTCGGATGGCCGGAACAAGTGTCCGACACCCCCGAACTTGAGCAGGTTGGCTGGGAAAACCGGGCCGACAGCCTGAAGATCGAAACAAGGTAGGGCCGCATGTTCGGATTGATACGCCTTCCCATTCTACTGCTGATCGCCTTTATTGTGGGCGTGTTCTTTGAGCGCAACAATCAGCGCGAAGCCTGCGAAGGGCTAGGCGAATGGAGAAACGGGATCTGTTTGACGAAGGGGGCTGCCAATGAATGATCTGATCTGCGTCGGCAGCGTCGCGGGGTCTTATGGTGTACGTGGTGAAGTGCGCCTGAAAAGCTTCTGCGCCGTTCCCGAAGATATCGAGGCGTATTCGCCACTGACGGATGAAACCGGCAAGGAACGCTATCCGGTGGTTCTGACGCGTACGATCAAGAACGGTTTTGCCGCCCGTCTCGGCGGGGTTGAAACCAAGGAACAGGCGGATGCCCTGAACGGTTTGCGCCTGTTTGCGCGGCGCGATCAGTTGCCCTCGTTGCCCGATGACGAGTTCTACCACACAGACCTGATCGGGCTTGAGGTCTATGACACCGGCGGCACCCTGCTGGGCAAGGTCAAATCCGTGCAGAACCACGGGGCCACGGACCTGTTGGAACTACACGGGCCGGGTCTGAAAGCGACGGTTCTGCTGCCGTTCACGATGCAGGTGGTGCCAACCGTCGATCTGGAACAGGGCCGCATTGTGGCCGACCCGCCCGAAGGCCTGATCTGATGCGACGTGTTCTGCTGCATCTGGGTTTTCACAAGACCGGCATGACGGCAGCACAGTCCTTTCTGCATGAAAACCGCGAGCTGATCTGGCCTCATTTCGCTCTGGTCCTTCCGTATAAGACCCGCAAGGCCGGTTTGAGCGAAGCGGCCACGCGCCATTCGATCTATCGACTGGATGACACGCTGGCAGGGTTTGGCGGTCAGCTGCACGCGTTTTTCGACGGTCTGGATTTCGGAGCACGCCGGGGATTGATCCTGAGCGAAGAGAATTTTCTGGGCCTGCGCCCCAGCAGGAACAAAATCGAAGGATACGGGGCCGCACCCGAACTGGCGGAAACGGTCGTCAGCGTGCTGCGCCGCCGTCTGGTGGGCGAAGAAACCGACATCACCGTCTACCTGTCGTTACGCAATCGCGATGTGTGGTTGCGCAGCCTTTGGGCCCACGATCTTCAAATGTCGCGCATGGTTCAGGACCTGGACGGATTTTGCGCCGATCTTGCGCATCTGCCATCGCCACAGGACACGGCAGACCGGATCAGAGACCGGTTGCCAACTGTCACGGTACGGACCGCGTGGATGGAAGCGCTGAAAGGCCACCACCTTGGACTGGGCGCACCATTTGCCGAATTTCTCGACCTGCCACCCGGGAAATCTGCGCAGCTTGTGAAGCCTGTGCATGAAAGCCCTCAGCTGTCCGACGACGTTCTGAGGGAACTGCTGGCCCTGAACCGATCATCGCTGGACGAAGCAGCGTTAATCACTCAGAAAAAGGCCCTGATTCGAACCGCCCAACATGAACTGGCCCGCCAGAAATGACTGACAAACCCGGCAAATCCCATGGTCGCAAGGCGATCCGGGCCACGCTGAAACCGCGTGAGCTGATGACACCCACCCCGGACCTGCATGGCGTCTGGAAAGCCAAGGTTATCACCCTGTTTCCAACCGCCTTTCCGGGCGTTCTGGGAGAAAGCCTGACCGGCAAGGCCCTGCAGGAGGGGTTGTGGCAGCTGGAAACCGTGGACTTGCGGCAGTTCGGCGTCGGCAGGCATCGCAACGTGGACGACACGCCTGCCGGGGGCGGCGCGGGTATGGTTTTGCGGCCCGATGTGTTGGGCGAAGCCATCGAGCACACCATGGCGGGCATTCAGGGCAACTGGCCGCTGATTTACCTCAGCCCGCGCGGGCGGCGCATGGACCAGCGCATGATGCAGACCCTTGCACGCTGCGATGGCATGACCCTGCTGTGTGGCCGGTTCGAAGGCGTGGATGAGCGTGTGCTGGAGCATTACGGTGTGCAGGAGGTCTCCTTGGGGGATTTCGTGATGACCGGCGGTGAGATTGCAGCACAGGCCCTGATCGATGCCACGGTGCGCCTGATCCCCGGCGTTCTGGGCAATCAGGCCTCGACCGAAGAGGAAAGCTTTTCCTCGGGCCTGCTGGAACATCCGCAATACACCCGCCCGGCGGATTGGAAAGGCCGTCCGATACCCGAGGTTCTGATGTCTGGCCACCATGGCCGCATCGCCGAATGGCGCCACAAGATGGCCGAGGACATTACCCGCGAGCGCCGCCCGGATATCTGGGCTGACTATGAAAAATCCCGGTCGGATTCGTCTGAGTGATAGGCCGGATTGTTGCGCACTTGCCGCAGGTCTAGTGTGCGCAACGCCTTTGGGGAAGAGCGGGAGCGCCGGTTGGACCATCAGGTTGGCGGCGGCACCATTGAAACCTACGGCGCACCAAAGACCTAACCTCCGGCCTTCCATCTGGCCCAGACGTCTGGCGTGCCGTTGAAGGTGTTGATGTCCACCCGGCCCTGAACGCCCGGAACCAGACCGGTGCCGGTATATTGCCAGAACCGCCAGACCGCGCGGGGATAGACATTGCGGGGATGGCCTGCAACCGACCTCAGCCAGAACTCGGTCTTGGGCAGGCGCCCGATATCGGTGTCTTCATAGAAATCCACCGTGGTATAGACGATCGGGCGGCGGCCATAGTGTCGTTCGAGAATGTCCAGAAAACGCTGCGCCTCGGCGCGGACGGTTCTGCCATCGGGGCGCAGCGTGCAGGTCTTGGAATGCGGTGTCCATTCCATATCCAGCACATGCGGCAGGTCTGCCCCTTTGGGCACGTTCTGGATGAACCAGCGGGCCTGTTCCCGGGCCGAACGGCAGAAATAATAATAGTGATAGGCGCCCCAAGGCACACCCGCCGACTGCGCGCCGCGGCGATGATCGTCGAACAGGGGATCGGCCACGTCACCGCCTTCGGTCGCTTTCAGAAACACAAAGCTGACACCTGATGCCCGGGCCGTGCGCCAGTCAATCGGCCCCTGCCAGCGTGACACGTCAAGGCCATGGATCGGGTATTGTCCGGGGTGGCGCCCTTCCCAGTCATGGGGATCCGCGTCGCCGAAATCGGGGTAGATCACAAGCGGTGCTGTCCTGTCCACATCCGGAACGGGTTCAACGGCCTGAGGTTTTGGGCCGCCGCGCCCGCAAGACATCAGCGCAACGGCCGTTATGGCCAGCATGAATGCCAATCGCATTATAGGGTCCTGTCTGAAATATCTGCTCATATTATTTGCCTCAGAATGCCTGATCTGGGTCGCTTGGCAACGCCTTAGTTTAAGGCTGGCGGATTCCTACCGGCCCGTTGGGCAAGACAGGGCGTTTTTCCCTTGATCCCTGCCTGCAATACCCTTAAACGACCGCAATCCGGTGCCGCGTTTTGCGACTCCGGTGTTTTGGTTTGCACCATGGCGTGACGTCCCGTTTTCTTCGGCAGGGATGCGCCGGGTCAGGCCAGACCAAAGGAACATTCGATCTGACCTCTGGCGGGCTGTACGCAGGACCCGGTGAAGACCAAGAGCTCTCAGGCCGTGCCCAACTTCGTGGACCAACCACGAGCAGATAGGAGAAACTGCGATGGACCTGATCGCACAGCTTGAGGCGGAACAGATTGCCGCCCTGGGGAAAGACATCCCCGATTTCAAAGCCGGTGACACGATCCGTGTCGGCTACAAGGTGACCGAAGGGTCGCGCACCCGTGTGCAGAACTACGAAGGCGTCTGCATCGCGCGCAACAACGGCAATGGCATTGCCGGTTCGTTCACCGTTCGCAAGATTTCGTTTGGCGAAGGCGTGGAGCGTGTGTTCCCGCTGTATTCGACCAATATCGACAGCATCACCGTTGTCCGCCGCGGCCGCGTTCGTCGCGCCAAACTGTACTATCTGCGCACCCGTCGCGGTAAATCCGCACGTATCGCAGAGGTTTCCAACTACAAGCCCAAAGCTGGCGCCGAAGCGTAAGGAGCGGAAAGATGAAAAAAGACATCCATCCCGATTATCACGTCATCGACGTCAAGATGACCGATGGCACCGTCGTTCAGATGAAATCCACCTGGGGCAGCGAAGGCGACCAGCTGGCACTGGAAATCGACCCTTCGGTTCACCCTGCATGGACCGGTGGTTCGTCGCGCCTGCTGGACGCTGGCGGCCGCGTGTCGAAGTTCAAGAAGAAATACGAAGGCCTGGGTTTCTGAACCTTTGCCACAGTCTTTCAAAGGAAGGTCGCCAGCGGGCGGCCTTCTTTCGTTTCAGGCCCCTGCTTTCCCCGGTTTCTGATCCTTGGGTTTCGTGAGTTCAGCCGCGTCGTGCAATGGCGGAACCGGACCGCGCAACAGCAGCAGCGCGATCGCCAGCCCGATACACGCCGCAATAGCAGCCATGAGCATCGCCGCATCAAAGGCATTGTCCCGCAGGTCCCGCAACGCCCCGGCCAGTGCCGAACCTGTTGACGGGTCAAGCCCGGCAATCAGCTGTTCCACCTGTGTTGCCGTGCCATGTGTCAGGGCGCGCGCAAGGTCGTCGCGCTGCGTCGACCCGGCGGGCAGTGCGGTGATGACTTCTGACAGGCCCGAGCGGATGGTCAGAGCTTCGGCCAGACCGCCCACAACCGATCCCATCGTGGCCCCGAAATACAGGAATGCGTTGATCACCCCGGACCCTTGCCCGACATGTTCGTCGGGCAGCAACCGAAGCCCAAGACGGGGCAGCAACGAAAAACAGATGCCGATGCCAACCCCAACAATGATCAGCTTCCACCAGATTTCAGCATAGCTGTCGATATTCGAGGTTGTTGTCAAAAGCAGGAAGCCGCAGGCCATCAACCCCATTGCAGCGCTCACCGGCCATTGGAAACTGTAAGGTGCAAGCAAGCGCGGCGCGGTGACGGAAATGACAAACATGCTCAGGCTCAGCGGCAGAATTGCCACGCCCGCCTCAACCGGTGAATAGCCGAACGCGTCCGGGGATTGGACGAACACGTTGAAGTAGACAAAGAAGCAGAACAACGCGAACCCGGCAAAGAACATCCCCGTTGCCGCCATAAGATAGCGCGGGTGCCGGAAGTACCGGAACTCGACCAGCGGATCGTCGCTGCGCCGCGAGGTATAGACCAGACCGACAGCCGCCAAAGCGGCGACACCCAAAGGCACGATGGTCAGGGCGTTGCCCCATCCGTGTGCCTCACCGTTGCTGAGTGCGAAAGACAATGGGCCCAGCAGCAAGACAATGGCAATCGCTTCTGCGGTATCGAATTTCGCACCCTGAAGGCGCGTATCCGGGACATAGTTCTTCCTGCTGACCTGCAGGCCGATCGCAAACGCAATGGCAAGCAACACAAGGTCTGTGGCGAATACCCCGCGCCAGCTTAGGAAATTGGCAAAGCTTCCTCCGACTATGGGCCCGACGCCTATCGCAAGGCCCACGATCGCGCCCCACACACCGGTCACGCTGGCCCGTTCTTCCTCGGGTGTTGCGGCGGTCAGCAGGGATAATGAGGTGCCGAACAGGGCCGCAGCCCCTGCCCCCTGCGCGCCACGCCCGATCAGCAGCATCGACGCGTTCTGTGAAAACAGCACAGAAGCCGAGCCACAAGCAAACACGATCATGCCAAAGAAAAAGACACCCATCTTGCCCGTGATATCCCCAAGCCGACTTACAATCGTCACAAGGGCCGCACTGGCCACCGTATAGATCGACATCACCCATTGCAGACCCGAAGGCGTCAGATCGAACTCGGCCTTCAAATACGGAAGGATGGTCGCAACAGCGGTTGTGTTGAAGCCAACAACCATCATGCAAATGGCCGTCATTGCAAGAACGACGCGTGAACCGCCTGAATTGTCCGCAGCAGTGTCCGGCATGCCTATGCCCCTTTCACCTGCTTTGAAGATGAACCGAAGAAGACCCGTGCAGAACCTACAAGGCTACCCGGTGTAAATCTGTTTGGTATTTAACCAAATTTTCCGCCCCCCGCATAGTTTTCACGATCCGGCCCAACCGGCGCCACCGCGTAAGGACCCATTGGGCGGGCGATCTGTGCGTGTATGAATCAGGCTAAAGGCGCGATTGATTCCGACGCGGATCGTTGCAGGCAGCGGTTGGTGTATGCGTTCGGAAACAGGCACTGACGCGGCGATTTCGCCGCCAAAACCGCGATCAGATGGCAGATCATGGCAGATCACCAGACAGGCACCTTCGCGTAACCCGCGCACGGCGCTGTGTTTTCCAAAATAGAGTCCGATAATGCCTAAAAGCGCCGCTTGAGGTTCTTTTCATCGCAGGCGACACAACATATAGTGGGTGCCAACAACGTGTAGTTAAACACGGCAAGACTTGGGAATACAAGCATGGCACATATCATTGTGGTCGGGAACGAAAAAGGCGGCGCTGGCAAATCGACCGTGTCGATGCATGTGGCAACCGCACTGGCCCGACTGGGGCACAAGGTCAGCACGCTTGATCTGGACCTGCGGCAACGCAGCCTTGGACGGTATTTCGAGAACCGGAACAACTTTCTGAAAAGCGCGGACCTGACACTGCCCAGCCCACGCCATCACGACCTGCCCGAGATTGATGCCAGCACGTTGAAACCGGGCGAAAACATCTATGACCACCGCCTGTCTGCTGCCGTGTCGCAACTGGAAAGCGACAGCGACTTTATCCTGATCGACTGCCCCGGCTCTCATACCCGGCTGAGCCAGGTGGCCCATTCGCTAGCCGACACGCTGATCACGCCTTTGAACGACAGTTTCATCGATTTTGACCTGCTGGCGCGGATTGATTCAAAGGGTGAGAAAATCCTCGGCCCGTCCGTCTATTCCGAGATGGTCTGGAACGCCCGGCAATTGCGGGCACAGGCCGGGCTGAAACCCATCGACTGGGTCGTTGTGCGCAACCGCGTCGGTACCCAGCGCATGGTCAACAAGGAAAAGATGCAGCGCGCGATCGAAATGCTGTCGCAGCGTATCGGCTTCCGCGTCGCCGCGGGCTTTTCCGAACGGGTGATCTTTCGCGAACTGTTTCCGCGCGGCCTGACCCTGCTGGACCTCAAGGATATTGGCGTCAAACAGCTGAACATCTCGAACATCGCAGCACGGCAGGAACTGCGCGACATGATGCGAGAGCTGAACCTGCCGGGTGTCGAAGTCGATTTCTGATCAGTTGTATTGGAGGCTGGGACGCGGGAAAAAAATGGACTTTGCGCGTGCCATGGCGAAGGTCAGCAATCGATGTGTGTGTCGACCACCATATCAACTTCGGCAGTCGAGAATCCAAAAGAAGCGACCATGTTCCGATGGGCATCGGTCCCAAGGAATTGCGAAAGAACTGCGTCGACTTCGTTCCGCAGGTTTGTGTCGTTCAAACCAAACGCGAATGACCCGAACGCAGGAGGTTTTTCTGAGTTTGGCACAAGGATCAGCTCCAGATCCCATTCCGGGTTCTGCTCGATAAATCCACCATGCGCTCGGCCCACGCTGGCATAGGCATCGGCGGCGCCTTCACAAACAGCCTGTGCGGCTTCGGTATATGTTTCGAAAATCATGATGCGGTCTGCGCTGACGCCAAATTCAATCGCCGAGCAATGCTGAAACTGGTCCCGGATAACCGCCAAACGGATATCAGAATTGTCGGCAACCGATCGATATCCGCTCAACCCGATCTGGTTGCCGCCAGCCACCAGGAGCCCGTCAGGTAGCGCCCAAATCGGGCGGCTGAACAATGCGCTCTTCCTGCGTTCTTCCGTTCCAAATAGACCGGTCGTCATCCGCCATCGGCCATCCCCGACCCCGGGCAAGAGTTCAGCAAATTCCGTTTCTACCGTTTCAAAATCGGCAATGCCAAGTTGCGCCATTACATACCGCGCGAGCTCAACGTCACAGCCCGTGACGTGGCCTGTTGCATCGACGTAGTTGAACGGCGGTTCGATCAAGTAGGCAAACTTCATTGGTCATCCTCTTTGGCGTCCGGGCCATAGCTGGCGATCTTGATGGCGAGGATGCTTTCGCATTTTTCGAGAGTTGCGCGTTTGGCTTTCAGCGTTGCCGCGTGATCCGACAGGATTTTTCGGCGTTCTTCGACACCGGCATCGCCTGCTTTGGCAAGCGTCGTGAACCGACGCATTTGTTTTAGTGACATGCCGGTTTCGCGCAGCCAGTAGAGCAGAGTCAGCCATTCGATCAAACGAGGCGTAAACCGACGATGCCCATCGGTGCCCCGCTCGATCTCTGGCAGCATTCCCGACTTCTCGTAGAATCTTATAGTATGTGCGGATAGCCCACAGGCTTCCGCCGCTTCAGCAATTCTCATCTTCGCTAATGTTCCTCTGACCCTTGGGTACCGAGTTAGAGTAACTCTAAGTCAACAGCTTTTTTTGAAAAGCGAACATTCGTCCAAAGTACGGCATCGGTCAAAATGGCCTCAAACCAGCTATTCGTTCAAATCCTCACCATTCTCGAACACCCGCTCCAACCCGCCGCTCGTACCCAGCGAAACAAATGTGCTCCCTCACGGCTTTCAGTTTCGGAACAACCGAACGGAATGGCCTCGGTTTCACCCGGTAACTGATGGCCCGCCGGGACTGTATACCGTGAACAGCTCTTTGGGTTCGTTCACCCCGCGCAGCATGTAGCGCCCGACCGAGATGAGGTCTTGTGCGCAGGGGCGTGCCGCGACCGCGACATCGTCCGAGATCAGGATTCGCTGACCCAGCGACCGGTGCATTCCCGCGATGCGGGCGGCCTGATTGACGGCGGGGCCGATCACCGTGAAATCCAGCCGCGTTTCAGACCCGATATTGCCATACAGGATTTCGCCGGAATGCAGGGCCAGCGTGAAATTCGCAACCGGCAGCCCCTGCGCCTGACGTCGGGCGTTCAATTCATCCATACGGGCTTGCAGCAAGGGCACCGCGCTGAGCGCGGCACGGGCGTCCTCGTCAATTTCGCCGACATCGAACATGGCCATCAGCCCATCGCCCATGAATTTCAGAATATTCCCACCCTTGTCGTGCACAACGCCCACGGCGACGGCCAGGTAATCATTGAGCATGTCGATGATCTCGTGACCCGGCAGGTCTTCCGACAGGTTGGTGAACCCTTCCAGATCGAAATTCCAGATCACCGCATCGATTTGCTGCAATGATCCGCGACGAATCTCACCCGACAGGACGCGGCGCCCGGCATCACGACCCAGATAGACCCGCATCAGGTCTTCGGTCAGGTTCTGGTTCTTGGCGGATTTGAGCGCCAGCCCAAGATGCGGCAACACCGCGTGAATGTTCCTGAGATCGCTGTCATCAAACCCAGACGGTGCATCGCTGGCCCAAGACATCAGAACGCCATCACTGACTTTTTTGGTACCGTCGGGGCGCATCTTCCCCGACCCCTCATACGAGATGCCGGTGGCATAATAATCGGTCGCCCCAACCTCTCTCAGGTCGTTCAACAACGGAAATCGGCTGGGTTCATTATGGTCGACCAGTTTGACCCGGATTTCATCCAGATCCTCGTTCAGCAGCGCAAAAAGCGGGCTTTGTTGCCACATTTCGCTGGGCGTATCCGTGTTTTCAAACTTCTCGGATTCACCGCCGGTGCTTTTGTACCAGCTATATCCGGTTCCGCCATAAACCGGGTGCAAGGCCGACTGCGCCGCATGAAACCGCATCAGCGGAATGCCCATATCGAGCAGACTGGTGCAGAACCCTTCCAGCAACTCTTCCTGCCCGGCACCCTCAAGCCCCTTTTGGACCAACCAGTCGATCAGGG
Source organism: Ruegeria sp. BHSB056 (assembly GCF_059613305.1). Lineage (NCBI taxonomy): Bacteria > Pseudomonadati > Pseudomonadota > Alphaproteobacteria > Rhodobacterales > Roseobacteraceae > Ruegeria > Ruegeria sp. BHSB056. The sequence continues at coordinate 19,110 of NZ_JBXWSG010000029.1, forward strand.
TGTGTGTGGATACATTGGCAGGTTCAAATGACGTCATTTCAAATTCCGTATCAAGCATGACACACATCTGGGGACGGCAGGCGCCAATTACCAGTGGTCAGTCCACACCAGCCAACCGTCGCAACATCCGGCGCAGCAAGGCGGCCTCTTTTTCACTGAACAGACCCGACAGTCTGGCGTCATAGCTTGCGGCCACCCCGTACAAGTCGCGATACACGGCTTGCCCGGCTGGTGTCAGTGTCAACCATTCCGCCCGCCGATCAGCCTCGTCCCGTGTGCGTTTCAGGTACCGGCGCTCCTCAAGCTTGGCAACTGCACGGCTGATCTTGGTCTTGTGCATTCTGGCCCGTTCACCAATTTCCTTGGCGGTCATTTCGCCAAACAGCCCCAGATGGAACAGCACTCGCCATTCGGTTCTGAGCATTCCGTACCGCCCCTTGTAGACAGCCTGAAATTCCAACGAGGCGCGCTCGGCCGCCTGGTTCAGCAGGAACGGCAGAAAATTCTGCAGGAAAAAGTCATCATTTTTTTCAGATTCGTCATGTGTCATGCTTGTTAGTTACAAAATCAACTATTAACCGACAAGCAGCAAACGGAGGAATACGTAATGAACCGTCCGACGGATCCGCATTCATTGACGCAAGCAGCAACGCCTGTTGGTACCCATGCCGGCTACATGCCCGGCTTTGGCAACGACTTTGAAACCGAAGCGCTGCCCGATGCGCTGCCGCAAGGGATGAACAGCCCGCAAAGGTGCAACTACGGACTTTACGGTGAACAGCTGAGCGGCACGGCCTTTACCGCCAACCCGCCTGAACGCACTTGGTGCTATCGTATTCGCCCGTCGGTAAAGCATTCGCACCGTTACGAAAAAATCGACCTGCCCTATTGGAAATCGGCCCCCTGCATCGACCCGGATGTGATCAGCCTGGGCCAGTATCGCTGGGACCCGGTGCCGCATTCCGATGAAGGTCTGAACTGGATGACCGGGATGCGGACCATGACTACTGCGGGGGATGTGAACACCCAGGTTGGCATGGCCTGCCACATCTATCTGGTCACCGAATCCATGGTCGACGACTATTTCTTCTCGGCTGATTCCGAGTTGCTGGTGGTGCCACAGGAAGGGCGCCTGCGTTTTGCGACTGAACTGGGAATCATTGACCTCGAGCCCAAAGAAATCGCGATCATCCCGCGTGGACTGCTGTACCGGGTTGAAGTTCTCGAAGGCCCTGCACGTGGCTTTGTGTGCGAGAATTACGGCCAGAAATTCGAACTGCCGGGTCGTGGTCCGATCGGGGCCAACTGCATGGCCAACCCGCGCGATTTCAAGGCTCCGGTCGCTGCCTATGAGGATCGTGAAACCCCGTCGACCGTGACGATCAAATGGTGCGGCCAGTTCCACACCACCAAGATCGGACACAGCCCGTTGGATGTGGTGGCGTGGCACGGCAATTATGCACCCTACAAATACGATCTGCGCAACTATTGCCCGGTTGGCGCGATCCTGTTTGACCACCCCGACCCGTCGATCTTTACCGTTCTGACAGCGCCCTCGGGCCAGCCCGGCACCGCAAATATCGACTTTGTCCTGTTCCGCGAACGCTGGATGGTGATGGAGGATACGTTCCGCCCGCCCTGGTATCACAAGAACATCATGTCGGAACTGATGGGCAACATCTATGGCCAATACGATGCGAAACCGCAGGGCTTCGTTCCCGGTGGCACCAGCCTGCACAACATGATGATTCCGCATGGTCCCGACAGGGAAGCCTTTGACAAGGCATCCTATTCCAATCTGGGGCCGGAAAAGCTGGACCAGACGATGTCGTTCATGTTCGAAACCCGGTTCCCCCAGCACCTGACGCCGTTTGCCGCCAATGAGGCACCGTTGCAGGACGACTATATCGACTGCTGGACATCGCTTGAGAAGAAGTTCGACGGCACACCGGGCAAGAAATGACCCTAAGACAGGGTTACCCGGACGGCACCCGTCCTGATGGCGATAAGCATTCCCATTCCGGTTGCAGGCGTACTGTCGCTGCAACCGGAAAGCAAAGACGGAGCCTTGGCAGCCGACCTGCTGCAACCGCGCCCGCTCTGGGCTTTGGCGCCTGTCTATTCGGGGTTATGATCGTTTCGAACCACGTACCAAATACAACAAAATAGGGGCAAAATATGCCTTTGATGAAATCCTGGGTGGCCTCGGCCAATGATGCGGCGCATCCGTTTCCGCTAAACAACCTGCCTTACGGTGTCTTCTCGACCGAAGGAGATGATCCGCGCTGCGGCGTGGCCATTGGCGACATGATCCTCGACATGGCCGCGGCCGAGGCCGAGGGTCTTGTCGCGCTGAACGACTATCCGCTGTTCGACGTGCCCTATTGGAACGATCTGATGGAGGAAGGCCCCGCCGCCTGGGCCGCCCTGCGCGAGCGGCTGACCGCGCTTCTGTCCAAAGGGTCGAACGAGCAGGAGGCTGTTGAACCGCTGCTGGTGCCGATGGCCGAAGCCACGCTGCATATGCCGCTGGTTGTCAGCGAATACACAGACTTTTACGCCGGAAAGCAACACGCCCAGAACATGGGCGCCATCCTGCGCGGCTCGCCCGATCTGCCGGCCAACTGGCTGCATATCCCGATCGGGTACAATGGACGAGCCTCCTCGGTCGTGGTGTCGGGCACGCCGATCCACCGCCCCAATGGCCAGACCAAGGCCCCCGATGCCGAGATGCCGTCCTTTGGCCCCTCGAAACGGCTCGATATCGAGCTGGAGATGGGCGCCATCGTCGGCACCGGGTCGGAGTTCGGCCAGCCGATCACGGTGGACGAGGCCGATGCGATGATCTTTGGCTATGTGCTGCTGAACGACTGGTCGGCGCGCGATATCCAGGGCTGGGAGTATCAACCGCTGGGGCCGTTCCAGGGCAAGGCATTCGGCACCTCGATCTCTCCGTGGATCGTGACGGCTGCCGCGCTGGAGCCGTTCCGCGCCCCCACCCCCCCGCGTGAGAAAGAGCTTTTGCCCTATCTCAAGGGCAGCAAGGACGGGCTTTACGACATCGAGCTTGAGGTTCTGATGCAGCCCGAAGGCGCCGACCGCGCCTCGGTCATCGCCAGGACCAACTATAACCGCATGTATTATTCGGCGGCTGAGCAGCTGTGCCATCACGCCATTGGCGGCTGCGCGATGAACCCGGGCGATCTGTTGGGTTCGGGCACCATCTCGGGGCCGGAACGCAGCGAATTCGGCTCGCTGATGGAACTCAGCTGGGCCGGGCGCGAGCCATTTACACTGGAGACCGGCGAGACCCGCGGCTTTATCGAAGACGGCGATACGCTGACCCTGCGCGGCACTGCGCGCGGCGACGGCTATACCGTCGGCTTTGGCGATTGCGTGGGCCAGATCCGGCCCGCCAAGGCCTGGGGCTGAGCCGCCCATGACCCTGGCCCTCGACCATATCCAGATCGCGATCCCCGCCGGGGGCGAGGACGCGGCGCGCGCCTTCTGGTGTGCGGGCCTGGGTCTGGTCGAGATCACCAAGCCCGACGCGCTGAAGGCGCGCGGTGGGCTGTGGCTGGCGCTCAATGGCGCCGAACTGCATCTGGGGGTGGAGCCGGACTTCGCCCCCGCACGCAAAGCCCATCCGGGCTTTGCCGTCATTGACATAGACACCGTCGCCGCGCGGATCGAGGCCCTGGGCCAGAGCCCGCGCTGGGACGACACAATCGAGAACCGCCGCCGGTTCTTTGCCGAAGACCCCTTTGGCAACCGGCTGGAATTCCTGGAAAGGGACTGACACATGGCCAAGGCATTCGCGTCGCAAGGCGACATGAGCGAGAAGAAGATCAGCTTTACCGAGGTGGGTGAAGGGCTTTATGCCTTTACCGCCGAGGGCGACCCCAATTCCGGTGTCATCATCGGTGATGACAGCGTCATGGTGGTCGAGGCGCAGGCCACCCCCCGCCTGGCGCAAAAGGTGATCGACTGTATCCGCGAAGTCACCGACAAGCCGATTTCCCATGTGGTGCTGACCCACTACCACGCCGTACGCGTGCTGGGCGCCAGCGCATTTGGTGCCGGTCAGGTGATCATGTCCGACACCGCCCGCTCGATGGTTGTGGAACGCGGTCAGGAGGACTGGGACAGCGAATTCCAGCGCTTCCCGCGCCTGTTCGAAGGGCATGAAAGCATTCCTGGCCTGACCTGGCCCACCACCACCTTCAGCGACACGATGACCGTTTATCTGGGCAATCGCCGGATCGACCTGATGCATCTGGGGCGCGCCCATACCGCCGGTGATATCGTCATCCATGTGCCTGACCAGAATGTGATGTTCACCGGCGACATCGTCGAATATCACTCGGCTTGCTATTGCGGCGACGGGCATTTCAGCGACTGGGGCGACACACTGGACGAGATCAAGTGGTTCGATGTCGACGCCATCGCACCAGGTCGCGGCGATGCGCTGGTTGGCAAGGACATGGTCAATGCCGCCATCGAAAACACCCGCGATTTCGTCGAAAGCACCTACCGCCCGGCAGCCAAGGTTGCGGCGCGCGGTGGCAGCCTGAAAGAGGCATGGGATGCAGTCCGCGCCGAATGTGACCCGAAATTCGCCAGTTACGCGATCTACGAACACTGCCTGCCGTTCAACGTCGCCCGCGCCTATGACGAAGCCCGCGGTATCGACACGCCTCGCATCTGGACCGCCCAACGCGATCTTGAGATGTGGGAGGCCCTGCAGGGGTAAGGAAAAACGGCCCAGTTTGATCCAGATCGTTTTAGGCGGCGGGATTCAGTGAAACCATATGCCAAAGGCTTCGGCACGCGCTGCCGGGGCACAGGACACGCAGCACTTTGGCGCATCTGCTTGGGGGGAAGCCCATGAACAAGATCTTTGAAACTCCGCTTTACGGCTATGAACGCAGCCCCGATCAGGACAGCCCGACGCCGGTTCGGCACAAGGTTATCGTGATCGGCGCGGGCCCGGTTGGTCTTGCCGCCGCGATTGATCTGGCACAACAAGGGGTCGACGTCGTGGTTCTCGACGAGAACGACAAGGTCAGTTTCGGCAGCCGCGCCATCTGTTTCTCGCAACGCACGCTGGAAATTGCTGACCGGCTGGGATGCGGGCGCCGACTGGTCGACAAGGGCGTCCTGTGGGATCGGGGCAAGGTCTTCTTCGATGATCGACAGGTCTATGACTTCAACCTGCAACCGGATGAAGGTTATGCCAACCCTGCCTTCATCAACCTGCAGCAATACCATTTCGAGAACTATTTTGTTGAACGGGTCCGCGAGTTGCAGGCAGAAGGCGCACCGATTGAGATACGCGGGCGCAACAAGGTCGAGGCGATTGGCACGCATGAAGATCACGTGCGGCTGGAGGTCGAGACGCCCGAAGGACCTTACACAATCGAAGCCGATTGGCTGATTGCCTGTGATGGCGCGACATCGCCCGCCCGGCGGATGTTGGGCATTGATTTCGAAGGACGGATTTTCGAAGACAACTTCCTGATTGCAGACGTGATCATGGATGCGGATTTTCCGTCTGAACGCTGGTTCTGGTTCGATCCGCCGTTCAATCGCGGGCAATCCGCGTTGTTGCACAAACAGCCCGACAATGTGTGGCGCATCGACTTGCAGCTGGGTTGGGATATCGACAAGGAACGCGAAAAGCGCCCCGAGAACGTGATCCCCCGCCTCAAGGCGATGCTGGGCGATGATGTCGAGTTTCAGCTTGAATGGGTCTCGATCTATACGTTCCAGTGCCGTCGCATGGAAAGCTTCCGCAAGGGCCGTGTTCTGTTTGCGGGTGACAGCGCGCATCAGGTCAGCCCCTTTGGCGCGCGCGGGGCCAATTCCGGCCTTCAGGACACCGACAACCTGTGCTGGAAACTGAAGCTGGTTCTGGATGGGAAAGCACCTGAAACTCTGCTGGACAGCTACAACGCCGAACGCGTGTACGGGGCGGACGAGAACATCCTGAATTCCAGCCGGTCGACCGATTTCATCACCCCGAAATCCGAGATGTCGCGGATCCTGCGCGATGCGGTACTGGACCTGAGCGAACATTACGACTTCGCCCGCCCGCTGGTGAATTCGGGCCGCCTGAGTCAGCCCTGCACCTATGACGGATCTTCGCTGAATTCTGCGGACGCGCTGAACGGCCCCGCCGGAACGCGACCGGGTTCGGCCTGCCCCGACGCTCCGCTTGGTGACGAATTTCTGCTGCCCAAGCTTGCAGGCAAGTTCACGCTTTTGACCATCGATGCAGACGCCCCTGATACCCTGGAAGAAGATGGGATCGAGGTCACGCGACTGGCGCTGTCGGTCAAGGATGATATGACGCTGGCCCTCAAACGCCGCTATCTGGGTGACGCGACCAGCGCTGTCTACCTGATCCGGCCGGACCAACATGTGGCGGCCCGGCGAGACAGTTACGAAGAAAACACCTTCCGGCACGCGATCCGCAGAGCCTGCGGTAAGGAGTAAGCCCCATGTCAGACCTGATCCTAACCCCGAACATCAAAAACGCCGATGACTTCTATGCCGAACTTCTGGCCGCGCATGAGGGCCTGGAAAAAGCAGACAGCGACGCGCTGAATGCGCGGCTGGTACTGGTGCTGGCCAACCACATCGGTGACAGTACGGTGCTGACGGACGCCCTTCGCGCTGCCGCTTTGACCGACAGTTGACAGGCCCGGACGTGAGCGACGTCGTCCTTTATGACTATTGGCGGTCCTCGGCCAGTTACCGGGTGCGGATCACCCTGAATCTGGCCGGAATCGCGTATCGCCCGGTTGTTGTCGATCTGGTGGGCGGCGCACAAAAGAGCGATGAACATATCGCTCGGAACCCGCAGGGCTTTGTGCCGGTTCTGGATATAGACGGGCTGCGGTTGACGCAATCGCTGGCCATCCTCGACTATCTGGACCGGACCCGGCAGTTGAACCTTCTGCCTGATGATCCGGCGGAACGCGCGCGTGTTCAGGCGCTGGCTTATGCGATTGCGGTCGACATCCATCCGGTCTGCAACCTGTCGGTTGCGCGCTTTGCCACCACCCTGAGCCAAAACGCCCCGGACATGCCTGGCGACTGGATGCGGCATTTCATCAAACCCGGATTGCAGGCGTTTGAAGCCATGCTGGGGGATTTTGAACAGGGCCCCTACTGTGTTGGGTCAAAGCCCGGTCTCGCCGACCTCTGCCTGATCCCGCAAATCTATAACGCGCGCCGGTGGCAGGTTGATCTGTCGGATATGCCCCGTCTGCTGCGGGTTGAAGAGGCCTGCGCAGATCACCCGGCCTTTGTCGCGGCGCATCCCGACGCACATGCGCCGGGTTAACATTGCACAGACCCTGTGTGCATGCGCAGCTAGGTTTTCTTCCTTTTAGGCCTTAGCTTTGAGCCGACAAAGCAGATGAGGTTCCTATGCCCGAGATCACCGGCTATCACGCCCATGTCTATTTCGATGCCGACACGCAGGACACCGCGCGACAGGTCTGTGAAGAGGCGACCCGCCTGTTCCCTGTTCAAATGGGCCGGATGCACGCCCGAAACGTCGGCCCGCATCCCCGCTGGAGCTGCCAGCTGGGCTTTGCTGCCAGCGCATTTGATCAGGTCATCCCATGGCTGATGCTGAACCGGCAAGGCCTGACGGTCTTCACGCACCCGGAAACCGGTGAACACCTGGAGGATCACCGCGACCGCGCGATCTGGATGGGTAAGATGCTGGCGTTGGACCTGTCGATCTTCGACAATCTTTAACCCAGCGCCCGCGCCTGATCCCGCAGAACGAATTTCTGTACCTTGCCGGTTGATGTCTTGGGCAGAGTGCCGAACACAACCGTTTTGGGTGCCTTGAAATGGGCCATCCGGTCGCGACAGAAGGCGATAAGCTCTGCCTCGGTTACGGCCGCGCCGGGTTTCAACTCGACAAAGGCGCAGGGCGTTTCGCCCCATTTCTCATCGGGGCGGGCCACCACGGCAGCCTCCATCACCGCCGGATGCTTGTAGAGGATGCCTTCGACCTCGACAGATGAAATATTCTCGCCGCCCGAGATGATGATGTCCTTTGAACGATCCTTGAGCGCGATATAGCCATCGGGGTGCATGACACCCAGATCACCGGACGCGAACCAGCCACCGTGAAAGGCCTTGTCGGTAGCGTCGGGATTCTTGAGGTATCCTTTCATCACCACGTTGCCCTGCATGAATATCTCACCCATGGTTTCGCCATCCGCCGGAACCGGTTCCAGCGTTTCCGGGTCGGCCACCATCAGTCCGGACAACGCTGTATAGCGCACCCCTTGCCGCACCTTAAGCGCGGCGCGGTCTTCAGGTCCTTTGCTGTTCCATTCGTCTTTCCATGCGCAGACAACCGAAGGCCCATAGGTTTCGGTCAGGCCATAGACATGCGTGACCTCGACACCCATCGCCTCCATCGCTTCGATCACAGCCGCAGGCGGCGGGGCACCTGCCGTCATCACCTTGATCTGGTGGTCAAAGTCCTTCAGCTCATCCGGCGCATGGGCCAGCATATTCAGAACGATCGGCGCACCGCAGAAATGGGTCACTTTCTCGTCCCGGAAGGCGGCATAGATCGGTTCGGCCCGCACCGCGCGCAGACAAACGGAAACACCTGCATTGGCTGCCATGGCCCATGGGAAGCACCAGCCATTACAGTGGAACATCGGCAGGGTCCACAGGTAGACCGAATGCTTGGGCATATCCCAGTCCAGCAAATCCGACTGTGCGTTCAGTGTCGCGCCGCGATGGTGGTAGACCACGCCCTTGGGGTTGCCCGTGGTGCCCGAGGTATAATTCAGTGTGATCGCGTCCCATTCGTCCGCTGGCAGTGACCAGTTAAACGCGGGGTCGCCTTCGGCCAGCAGGGCATCATAGGTCAGGCGGCCCAGCTTTTCACCGCCGTCGAAGGTGGGGTCTTCGATATCGATGACCAGAATGTCATGATCGACCTGTTGCAGCGCATCTTTCACCACATCCGAAAACTCGGGGTCGACCAGCAGCGCCTTGGCTTCGGCATGGTTCAGGATGAATGCAACAATCGGCGCATCCAGCCGTGTGTTGATTGCGTTCAGAACAGCGCCCGTCATGGGTACGCCAAAATGCGCCTCGTACATTTCCGGGATGTTGGCCGCGATTATTGAAACGGTATCGCCCCGTCCAATCCCACGCGCTGTCAACGCACTCGCCAGACGCCGGCAACGGGCATAGGTTTCAGCCCAGGAATACCGGCGATCCCCATAAACCACGGATGGGTAATCCGGGTAGACCTGCGCCGTCCGTTCAATGAACGTAAGGGGCGACAGAGGTGTGTAATTTGCCCGGCATTTGTCCAAATGACGCTCGTAGATATGTGTCGCTGCCATCCGCTGTCCTCCCGAAACGCAGTTTGGGCGAATTGAGCACAAAGTTAGCGTTCTGACAAACCCGTAGAAATACGGCGGCAAAACCGACTGGCAATACGGGATGATACGATCTGGCCCTATCTACAGCAGGGCTTTCGCGGTGATCTGAAGCATCTTAAACACATGCTGGGATGTGGTATTCCCATATCCCGCGCACCGCTTCCTCACTGAAAGGACATGTCATGGACGGCACGTTCAACGAAAACGATCTTTCCCGCGTAGTCGAGGCTGACCGCGCCCATATCTGGCACCATCTGATCCAGCATAAACCCTTTGAAACCAATGACCCACGCATCATTGTCGAGGGCAAGGGCATGCGTGTCTGGGACCAGAAAGGCAAAGAGCATCTGGATGCGGTTTCCGGCGGCGTCTGGACCGTCAATGTCGGCTATGGCCGCGAATCGATCTGCAAGGCGGTTTACGACCAGTTGATGAAGCTGTGCTACTTCGCCAATTCGGCGGGTTCGATCCCGGGTGCGCTGTTTGCCGAACAACTGATCGACAAGATGCCGGGCATGAGCCGCGTCTATTACACCAACTCGGGATCCGAGGCGAACGAGAAGGCGTTCAAGATGGTGCGCCAGATCGCGCACAAAAAATACGGCGGCAAAAAAACCAAGATCCTGTACCGCGATCGGGACTATCACGGCTCGACGCTGGCGACCATGTCGGCAGGCGGTCAGGACGAGCGCACAGCGCAATACGGTCCCTTCGCACCTGATTTCGTGCGCGTGCCGCATTGCATGGAATATCGCAAGCACGAGCTGGACGGCGCGCCCGAAGAGAATTTCGGCGAATGGGCCGCAGATCAGATTGAAGCCGTCATCCTGCGCGAGGGCCCCGATACAGTAGGTGCCTTGTGCCTTGAGCCGGTGACAGCGGGCGGTGGTGTGATCGAAGCGCCTGAAGGATACTGGCAGCGCGTGCAGGAGATCTGCAAGAAATACGACGTGCTGCTGCATATCGACGAGGTTGTCTGTGGCGTGGGCCGCACTGGCACGTGGTTCGGGTACCAGCAATACGGTATCAAGCCCGATTTCGTGACCATGGCCAAGGGCGTTGCGTCAGGCTATGCCGCGATTGCCTGCATGGTCACCACCGAGGAAGTCTTTGACATGTTCAAAGACGATGCCGCGGACCCGATGAACTATTTCCGCGATATCTCGACCTTTGGGGGTTGCACCGCTGGTCCGGCAGCGGCCATCGAGAACATGCGCATCATTCAGGATGAAAACCTGTTGCAGAACTGCACGGATATGGGCGCGCGTATGACGAACAACCTTCTGGCGCTGATGGACAAGCACAAGGTCATCGGCGATGTGCGCGGCAAGGGCTTGTTCCTGGGGGCCGAACTGGTTGTGGATCGCGGCACCAAAGAGCCGGTGGACGAGAAACTGGCGCAGGCCGTTACTGCCGACTGTATGGCACAGGGCGTGATCATCGGCGTCACCAACCGCTCGATCCCCGGTCGCAACAACACGCTGTGCTTCTCGCCTGCGCTGATTGCTACGGCCGATGACATCGACCAGATCACCGACGCGGTCGACGGCGCGCTGGGGCGTGTGTTCGGGTAAGATCACCGATATCGGTAAAAAAGAAACCGGCGCGTGTTGCGCCGGTTTTTTTGTCGGGATGCTGGTCGTGAATGTGTACGTTCAGCCGTGATTATTCGGCCGCAACACCAACCTTTTCGCCGGTTGCGATCAGGCTGTCCGGAAGAACGAAAGCAACCAGAACAAAGACGGCACCCAGTGCGATACCGAGAATATCGCCGGACATTAACAAAACACCCTCGTAAGCGGATCCCGGAACTGTTCCCAGGGTGACTTTGCCGCCAGCAATTCCATCGAGCAGACCCGTGGCCTTCCAGGCCGGATATGTCGCCATATAGGCCGCAGCCCCTAACAAACCGCCGACGATGAAGAACAAGGCGTCACGGCGACCGGACGCAGCGGCGCAGACCCCTGTTCCCGGACAGTAGCCCGATGCAGCCCAGCCCGCACCCAGTAACAATCCGCCAATGAAGACACCGACATAGGCCGATTTCACCGACATATGGCCGACATCCACAAACCCCAGCATCTGCCCGCCGAACATGAGGATCGAACCGGTTCCGATTGCCAGAAGGATCGTTTTCATCAGCTGGAGTCGACGCAGTGTCAGCATGCCCACAATCCAATTTGGATTCGCTGCGCCAATCCGGTCAAGTACGGCTCCGAAAGCGGCGCCAATGATGATCGCAAGAATGATTTCCATCGCCTTATCCTTTCCGGTAGATCAGCATTGCCGTAGGAATTGCCGCTGCAAATGCCCCGGCTGCAAAGATATAGCCTGACAGGGCTGTCTGCATCATACCGGACATCATGTGACCGGATGTGCACCCACCCGCCAACCTGGCCCCATAGAGGACGACAAAGCCGCCCAATAGCGCAATCAGGTTTCGGGCCCAGGGCGTATCGCCGTAGTTTTCGCGCCAGATCATGGGCAGCTTGCCCTCTCCGCGTTCCAGACCACCGCGCGCCTTGACCGACAAGAACGCCCCCGCGGCCATAGCCAAAACGAAGACAAAGCTGTAATTCAACGGATTGGATACGTACTTGGCGTATTTGCCATTGGATTTCGCCATGTATGCGTTGGTTGAACTGTAACCGTCATCCGTCTGCGTCACGAATTCCGAATTGACGGTGTCCGCGATAATTCCGTCAAGGATGACGAATTGGGTCGAAACACCGATCGGCTTCACCAGAAGAACTGCCCCGAAGAACACGAGCCCTAGCAGAACACCTCCAACTTTCCAGTTTAGTGTCATGATTTCACCCTTCTCACTTATATTCATAAAATCATATATAATATGATCCGGGGGCTGTTACATGATCTAGATCAAACCGGTCATGCCTGAAACTGGTTGGCGTCATCCCAATGCAGAAGGGATGGATACCCTGATCCAAGAAGCGCTTGGAATGCACCGCATGTTGCAACAAAAAAGACCGCCCCAATGGGACGGCCTTTCTTTCACTGTCTCTTTTCAGAGGTTCAGGCAGCCAGAGCGGCCTGAGCTTTGGCGACGATCGCGCCGAACGCTTCCGGTTCGTGCACGGCCAGGTCGGCCAGAACTTTGCGGTCCACTTCGATACCGGCCAGGTTCAGACCGTTGATGAAGCGGGAATATGTCAGAGCCTCGTCATGGCTGCGCACAGCAGCGTTGATCCGCTGGATCCACAGCGCGCGGAAGTTGCGCTTGCGGTTCTTGCGGTCACGGGTCGCGTACTGGTTGGCCTTGTCGACGGCCTGAGTTGCGACTTTGAAGTTGCTCTTGCGACGACCATAATAGCCTTTTGCGGCCTTGATGATCTTCTTGTGACGGGCGTGAGTTACGGTTCCACCTTTAACGCGGGACATCTCTTACATCTCCTCTTAGCGGTCGTAGGGCATGTAGCCCTTGACGATCTTTGCGTCGGGGGCGGACAGGGTGGTGTTGCCACGGGCGTCGCGGATGAATTTCTTGGTCCGCTTGATCATGCCGTGCCGTTTGCCGGCCTGGCCAGCAAGGACCTTACCGGTCGCAGTCACCTTAAAGCGCTTCTTGGCGCTTGATTTGGTCTTCATCTTAGGCATTTCCGTCTCCTTTTTCGGGTTCGGTTTCAGACGCGACTCGGCATGCCATCTCGGCCGGTCACGCGATCAGAAGCGCCGTTTACGCAAGTTCGGTCATACTGGCAAGGGGGTTTGGACCAGAATCTACGCTTTTTGCAGCCTGGTCAGGCACCGGGGCGACACAGGCCGCCCCGGTGATTGGATTTAGTGTTCGAATTTGCGGATTTCACCGCTTTTCAGCCTTGCGGAGTAGGACGCCAGTTCCTGCCGCACCACTTTCATCAGGAAGTAGAGGGCAAAGACGTTCACAACCGCCATCGCAAAGATCGCCGCATCCGAGAAGTCGATGACCGGGCCGAGGTTGGCCGCAGCGCCAATCACCACGAAGACACAGAAGATGACCTTGAAGATCAGCTCTTTTGTGTGTCCTTCTCCGAACAGATAGGTCCAGGCCTTGAGGCCATAGTAGGACCAGCTGATCATGGTCGAGAAGGCAAACAGGATCACCGCAATCGCAAGGATGTACGGGAACCAGCTGAACGCGCTGCCAAACGCGGCAGAGGTCAGGCTAACACCGGAATTTCCATCCACTGTTGCGATGGCGGAACCCGCCTCGTTCAGCATGTAGTTGCCGGTTTCAGGATCGATGATCAGCTGTTGCGTGATGATGATCACCAGCGCCGTCATGGTACAGATCACGACGGTATCGATGAACGGTTCAAGCAGCGATACAAAACCCTCGGTGATCGGCTCCTTGGTCCGAACCGCCGAGTGCGCGATAGCTGCAGAGCCCACGCCCGCCTCGTTCGAGAATGCCGCGCGCTTGAAGCCTTGGATCAGCGCACCGACCATGCCCCCTGCAACACCCAGCCCCGTGAAGGCACCGGCAAAGATCTGACCAAAGGCCCAGCCGATCATGTCCGCATTCATCGCGATGATGACCAGTGCGGTGGCGACATACAGCACACCCATGAACGGCACGACCTTTTCGGTCACCCGTGCAATGGATTTCAGGCCGCCAACAATGACCATGAACACGACACCAGCAAAAACAATGCCGGTAATCCAGCCCGGATAGTCGCCAACGATACCCGCGATCTGTTGATGTGCCTGGTTGGCCTGGAACATGTTCCCGCCGCCCAATGCGCCCAGAATACAGAAGATCGAGAACAGTACCGCCAGGATCTTGCCGCCCGGCAGGCCCAGCTCGTCAAAGCCCTTGGACATGTAATACATCGGGCCGCCGGATACTGTACCGTCTTCGTATTCATTGCGGTACTTCACGCCCAGCGTACATTCGGTGAACTTTGATGCCATGCCCAGAAGACCCGCAAGGATCATCCAGAAGGTTGCGCCCGGGCCGCCGATGCCAACGGCAACGGCCACGCCCGCGATATTCCCCAGACCGACAGTTCCGGACAGCGCCGTGGCCAGAGCCTGAAAGTGGCTGACCTCGCCCGCATCGTTGGGATCGGAGTAATCACCTTTGACAAGGCTGATCGCGTGGCTGAAGAACCGCATCTGCACAAAGGCAAAATACAGCGTGAAAACCGTTGCCGCGATCACCAGCCACATAACGATCCACGGAAAGCTGGTTCCGGGCAGCGGCGCAAAGATGAAGCTGACAAACGGTCCGGTCAGGTTCGCAAAGGCTTGGTTGATTTTTTCATCCAGTCCCGGCGCCTCTTGTGCAAGGGCAGGGCTGGCGGCAATGGTGGCGGCCGTTACGGCGCCAAGTGTTTTTAGCGTTCTCATTTTTGGCCCTCCCTTCAGTTCACGACCGTAACCGGAACGTCGGCATGCATTACCAGGTATTGCGTCGAACTTCCGAACAGACGTTTCTTGATCCCGTCCGCGGACGCCCGGCCCACGACGATTTGCGAACCTCCGTTTTCGACCGTGATGGCGTTCAGCGTTTCCGCTACATCGCCATGGCGCACAATGCCCTGCGCCTCGAAACCCGCAGCCCTGAGGGCCTCTACAGCAGGTGTCACGACACGCGACATCGCCAGATCAACCTCTTCTTCGCGGCGCTTGTGGCGCTGGGCGTTTTCTTCAGGTGTCTGGAATGTGTAAGGTGACCATTCGATCACATAAGCGACCAGCAAATCGCACGTTCCGATCAGCTTTGCCAAATCCTTGGCAAAGGCAATCGCACGCTCGCCGGTCTCAGTCCCGTCGAGTCCTATGACAATCTTTGTTGTCATTTCGTTCCTCCGTTTTTTGTTGTTAAAGCCGGGGCCCACGCCCCCGGCAGGGCGGCCGGAACTTGGAACTTTTCAACAAGACCGCCCTTTGATAAGTATTAGGAAATTTCACTAGGAATTGGAGATTTTTTTGGGCCAATTTCAGTGTAATTTGTCGTATTACGCCAAAAATACAGGGAATTTTACTGATTAGCAGAGATTTAGACAATATCGACCAACGCATCCTGCACGAGCTGGAGGCCAATGGACGGCTCTCGATAGTTGAGTTGGCAGCGCGCGTGAACCTGACCAATACGCCCTGTTCCGAGCGTGTAAAACGACTTGAGAAGAATGGCTATATCAAAGGGTACAGAGCCGTCGTCGACAAGGAAAGGATGGGGCTGGCGCTGTTGACCGTGGTGCAGGTATCCCTGGTCGCGACGGCGGAACAATCCCTGGTAAGGTTCAACGACGCTGTTCGGAATGTGTCGGAAATCGAAAGCTGCCTGATGGTGGCGGGCTCGTTTGATTATCTTTTGACTGTTCGAACGCGCGATATTGCGCATTTCAGGCTGGTACTGGGCGAGAAGATCAACAAGCTGCCGGGAATACACCAGACCAGCTCTTTTACAGTTATGGAAATTGTAAAAGAGCCGGTTGGCTGACATGACACTCGGGCCCGAGTGTCAGGGCGCGGTTATTCCGGATCCGTGCTGTAGATCAGCCGTTCATCACAAGGGGCCACCCGCAGAATGTTGGTAGTGCCGGGAACGTTGAAGGGGACACCGGCCGTAACCACGATCTGATCGGTTTCGGTTGCAAACCCCCCTGCCCGCGCCGCGCGGGCCGCGTTGACCACGGCGCTTTTGAACCGCTGAAGTTCGGGCGTCATGACGCAATTGCATCCCCAGCTCAGGCAAAGCCTGCGCGCGGTCCCCATCAACGATGTCATCGCGATGATCGGAACACCGGGACGTTCGCGGGCTGTCAATGAGGCGGTCGTTCCGCTTTGCGTAAAGCAGCAGATGGCTTTGATATCGGTCTTTTCAGCAATCTCTCGGGCGGCCGCGACGATGGCATCGGCCACAGTGCTTCCTTTTGCCGTCCGGGACGCGGCGATGATCTGGGAATAGGTCGGGTCGGCCTCGACCTCGATGGCGACCTTATTCATGGTCTGCACGGCCTCAACCGGATAAGCACCTGCCGCCGATTCCGCGCTGAGCATAATGGCGTCAGTGCCCTCATAGATCGCGGTGGCCACATCCGACACTTCGGCGCGGGTGGGCATTGGGCTTTCGATCATGCTTTCCAGCATCTGGGTGGCGACTATGACCGGCTTGGCGGCACTACGGCACTTGCGGACCAGCCTCTTCTGAATGGGCGGCACCGCTGATACCGGCAGCTCCACTCCCAGATCGCCCCGCGCCACCATGATACCGTCCGAGGCATCGAGGATGTCGTCGAACGCCTCGACCGCCGCCGGCTTTTCGATCTTCGACAGAATCGCGGCGCGTCCATCAGCCAGCGCGCGGGCCTCGAACACATCCTTGGCGCGTTGCACGAAACTCAGCGCCAGCCAGTCAACGCCCAACTGGCAGACAAACTCCAGATCACCACGGTCCTTTTCCGACAAGGCCGCCAGCGGCAGCACCACATCCGGGACGTTCACACCCTTGCGGTTCGAGATCGTACCGCCGACCTCAACTGAGCAATTGGCAAAGTCCTGACCACAATCCTCAACGATCAGACGGATCTTGCCGTCATTGACCAGAAGGCGCGCGCCCGGTTCAAGGGCCGCGAAAATCTCGGGGTGCGGCAGGCACACGCGGGTGGTGTCGCCTGGGGTTGGATCAAGGTCCAGACGGAACGCCGCGCCCTCTTCCAGTTCCTCAGCATCATTTGCAAAAACACCAACCCGCAGCTTGGGGCCCTGAAGATCAGCCAGAATGGCAATCGGGCTGTCCAGATCCTTTTCAACCTGCCGAATGATCCTGTGGCGTTCGCGAATCTCATCATGGCTGCCGTGGCTCATGTTCAGACGGAACACATCCGCCCCGGCTTCGTGCAGGGCGCGAATGGTGTCATAGTCACTGGACGCCGGTCCCAGCGTCGCCACGATTTTTACATTTCTCAGGCGTCGCATTGGTCTTGACCTCCTCATGCCGGCTCAGATTGCACAGATCAGCTTTTGCAAAATGTTACCGCAAACACTGCTATGGCGCTTATTGCGCAATTCCCTTTTTAAAGCAACTGCCCTACACCTGCGACAAACTAGATGACAGGCTTATGACTTACACCCCGTTTTTCGTTCACGGCGCGGATCGCCCGTCCCGATGGCTGATCACATGCGACCACGCAACCAACGCTGTCCCCCCCGAGGTCAATGACGGCGACCTTGGCCTGCCGCGCGAGGACATGGAGCGCCATATCGCCTATGATGTCGGCGCGTATGAGGTATCAAAACATCTGGGCGAGATTCTGAACGCGCCGGTGATTGCCGCCAATTTCTCGCGCCTCGTAATCGACCCGAACCGAGGGGAAGATGACCCCACGTTGTTAATGAAACTGTATGACGGGTCGATCATACCCGGCAACCGCAATGCCGATGCCGCCGAACGCGAACGCCGCCTGAACATGTGCTATCGCCCCTACCACACAGCGTTGGCCGAGTTGGCGGCACTGCCACATGCGGTAATTGTGTCGATGCATTCCTTCACGCGCCAGTTGCGTGGACGTGACCCCCGACCATGGCACATTGGTGTACTGCACACACCGGACGAGCGGTTTTCGCGCCCTTTGATCGACCGGCTGCAACAGGAAGATGACCTGTGCGTTGGTGTCAATGAACCCTATACCGGTGTTTTGCCTGGTGATGCGATTGACAAGCACTGCACCGCTTTTGGCCGTCCCAATGCATTGATCGAGCTGCGCAACGACCTGATCGCCGACCATGCCGGGCAACGTCATTGGGCCGAGCGGCTGGCGATAATCCTGCAAGAAGCGTTGGACACTAGCGACCTTTGACTTTGATGAACGGTCGAGATCTCAGAGAGGTCTGGGCCGCAAGGCCGCTTTGCAATTCTGGGGTTTCTTTTTGGTTCCTGAGAAAGCAATAGAATGGCACGCTTGGCATTCCCAAGCACGCAGCTGACCGCGATCAAGATTGGCTATTCTGGCCCATTTGCAATTTATTGATTTGCGGTGCAGCATAGCACGATAGATCAAAATGGCGATCACTAGAAAAACCACAACACTCGCAGCGACCAAAACTAGATCCAGTGTTTCAAATCCAGATTTCGGCGCAGAAATGACTTTCACAGTAGCTCTCAAAAAAGGTCCATCGCGTATCTGATCATCATTTGATTCATCACACTTTTCAAGGTCATGGTGGCGTCTTATGTTCCATATAACTCACAAGAGAGAAGTCACACTATGGACAAGCAAACCGAAATCGAACTTCAGGCTGCGGCCTTCCGCCGGCTGCAAAAGCACCTGATGGAAGACCGTACCGATGTGCAGAATATCGACATGATGAACCTTGCTGGATTCTGCCGAAACTGCCTGTCGCGCTGGTATCAGGAAGCGGCCAATGAAAAAGGCATCGAGATGGGCAAGGAAGAAGCCCGCGAAGTTTTTTACGGCATGACCATGGATGAGTGGAAGACCAACTACCAGACCGAAGCCAGCGCTGAAAAACAGGCCGCCTTCAAGGTCGCCTTCGAAGAAAATGTCACCAATAAAGGCTGACGCCTGAGAAAAGGCCCGCCGCTGCAGCGGGCCTTTTTCTTCAGATCGCCGCCTTGCGGCTTTCGTCCAGATAAATCTCGCGCAAACGCTTGGCAATCGGACCCGGTGTTCCGTCGCCCAGCGCCACACCGTCGATCTCGACCACCGGCATCACAAAGGCACTGGCCGAAGTAGTGAATGCCTCGTCCGCCTCTTTGGCCTCGTCGATGGTGAACAGACGCTCTTCCACCACCATCTGCGCCTCAGCCGCCATGCGCAGCACGGCCTTACGGGTAATACCGTGCAGGATATCGTTGGACAGAGGGCGGGTAACAATCTTGCCGTTCTTGACGAAATAGGCGTTGTTGCTGGTGCCCTCGGTCACGAAGCCGTCCTCGACCAGCCATGCGTCGTCGCAACCTGCCTTCTTGGCCATCATCTTGCCCATCGACGGGTAAAGCAATTGCACCGTTTTGATGTCACGGCGGCCCCAGCGGATGTCTTCGATCGAGATGATCTTGGCACCTTTCCTTGCCGCCGGGCTGTCAGCCAGCCCGGGCTTGTTCTGCGTGAACAGAACGAGGCTGGGCTTGGTATCTGCCGACGGAAACACGAAATCCCGGTCGCCATCGCTGCCGCGCGAGACCTGCAAATAGACCAGACCTTCCTCGATGCCGTTCAGCTCGATCAGCTTGCGGTGGATCTCCAGCAGTTCATCCTTGGTGCAGGGCTCGGCCATCTCAAGCTCGTCCAGCGAACGCTTCAGACGGACTGAGTGACCTTCGAATTCGATCAGTTTGCCGTCCAGCACACTGGTGACTTCGTAAACCGCGTCCGCAAACAGGAAACCACGGTCAAAAATGGAAACCTTGGCCTCAGTCTCGGGCAGGTATTCGCCATTTACGTAAACGGTACGTGTCATGTTCGTCTCCTCAGCCCCAAAGTGCGGCCGCAGGCGGGTGCACTCCGGCGTCGTCAAAATTCAGCGGGGTGTCGCGGTCTTCGGCCAATAGAAGCGGGCCGTCAAGGTCCGTTACCATCGCACCCTGTGCCAGCAATGTCGCAGGCGCCATGGCAAGCGAGCTGCCAACCATGCATCCCACCATTATGTCATAGCCTTCGGCAACTGCCGCCGTGCGCAACTCCAGCGCCTCGGTCAAACCCCCGGTCTTGTCGAGCTTGATGTTGATGACATCATATTTACCCCTCAGTTTGGGCAGGCTGGCACGGTCATGGCAGGATTCGTCAGCGCAGACTGGCACCGGGCGCTTCATTCCGATCAATGCGTCGTCATCTCCCGCGGGCAAGGGCTGTTCCACCAACGCCACGCCCAGCCGCACCAGATGCGGGGCGAGGTCGGCGTAAACCTCGGCCGACCAGCCTTCGTTCGCATCCACAATGATCTTGGACTTCGGAGCACCGGCGCGCACAGCTTCAAGCCGGGGCATGTCATCGGGCGTGCCCAGTTTGATCTTCAGAAGTGGGCGATGCGCGTTCGCGGCCGCCTGCGCCTGCATTGCCTCGGGTGTGTCCAGCGACAATGTATAGGCGGTGATCTCGGGGCCGGGCTTGGGCAGACCTGCCAGGTCCCAGGCGCGCTTGCCAACACGTTTGCATTCCAGATCCCACAAGGCGCAATCCACGGCGTTCCGCGCGGCGCCTGCGGGCAGCAGGTCCATCAGCGACTGGCGGGTGACATCCGCAGGCAGACCGGCAATCTCAGCCTCAACAGACTCGAGCGTTTCGTCATAACGCGCGTAAGGAACGCATTCGCCCCAGCCCTGATGAGTTCCGTCCGAAACCCGAACCGTCAGCACCTTTGCTTCGGTTCGCGACCCGCGCGAGATGGTGAAGACCTGCGCCAGCCGGAACACATCGCGAGAAACCTCAA
>NZ_JBXWSG010000030.1:0-39107 GCF_059613305.1 Ruegeria sp. BHSB056
CAGAATGGCCGACAACGCCTTTTCATAGCCCAGATCGATGGCGCGGGCCGGACCTCTGGCGGATTTCAGTTCTTCGCGGATGCGCTCAAAGATCAGCACGTTGGCATCCACTGCCATACCGACCGTCAGAACGATCCCCGCAATCCCCGGCAGTGTCAGGGTTGCGCCGATCAGGGACAGCAAGCCGAACAACAAGCCCACGTTGATGATCAGCGCGATATTGGCGAAGACACCGAACAGGCCATAGCTGAGCGCCATGAAGGTCAGTACGGCAACAAAGGCCACGATTGTGGCAACTTTGCCAGCGTCGATACTGTCCTGTCCCAGTTCGGGCCCGATGGTGCGTTCTTCCAGGAACTCCAGCCCCGCAGGCAACGCACCTGCACGCAGCAGGACGGCCAGATTGGTGCTTTCCTCAACGGTGAAGTTACCGGTGATGATGCCCGACCCGCCCGGGATATGGCTTTGGATCACGGGGGCCGAGATCACTTCGTCATCCAGCACGATGGCAAAGGGTGCGCCGATGTTGTCACGGGTATAATCCCCGAACTTGCGCGCACCGGATGTGTTGAACCGGAAGTTGACCGCAGGGCGGCCGTTCTGATCGAAGGACGGCTGCGCGTCTACCAGTTCCTCTCCTGTCACGACCGGGGCGGATTCGATGTTGTAGAAGACTTCGTTTTCGTCAATCGACGGCACGATTTTTTCACCGACACCTGCGACGGCATCCGGATCGGTTCCGCGCCCGACAACCGGGTTGAAGGTCAACTGTGCTGTTGTTCCGATAATTTCCTTCAGCTCGCCCGCGCTGCCAATGCCGGGCACCTGAATCAGGATGCGATCAGCACCTTGACGCTGGATTGTGGGCTCTCGCGTACCAACCTCGTCGATCCGGCGGCGGATGATTTCCAGCGCCTGACGCACCGTGCGGTCATCCGAGGCTAGTTTTTCTGCCTCGGACAACTGTACGACAATTGTATCCCCTTCGGCACGGACTTCGATATCTGTGGCGCCAACACCTGTCAGGGTCTGGACCTGACGGGCCAGCCCGCGCACGGCCTCCAACGCCTGTGGCATTCCTTCGGGCTGACTGATGCGTACGCGAATCTCATCCGCGGCCGAGTCCTGACGGCGGATGGTTCCCACTGTGGCACGTTCATCGCGCAGGGCATCGCGGATTTCCGGCCACATCGCCTCCATCCGGGAGTCGTAGACGTCTTGTACCTGTACTTCGGCCAGCAGATGTGCGCCGCCGCGCAGGTCGAGGCCAAGATTGACCAAGGATGACGGCAACCAACTCGGCCATTGCGCGGCTTCAGCCTGCATCTGGGGTGTGTCGTTGCCCAGCTCGATCGCGGCTTTGGCGTCGTTGGATTGTTCGACCCGCGTGTAAAACGCGTTTGGCAGGGCCATGAGCAGACCGATCACACAGACCAGCCAGATCAGAACCCGCTTCCAGGTATCAAATTGCAGCATTACCCTGCCTTTTCAAGGAATTTTCGCGCGAAATTACTTCGCCGGTTCGGTCTTGTTCAGAACCTGGGCGATGGTCGATTTGACCACGCGAATCTTGACGCCCTCGGCGATTTCGACCTCGATCTCGTTATCGCCTTCCTTGACCTTCGACACCTTGCCGATCACGCCCCCTTGAGTGATCACCTGATCACCCCGGCGCACGGCATCGACCATGGCCTGATGTTCCTTCATCTTCTTCTGCTGCGGACGGATCAGCAGGAAATACATGATCGCGAAGATCAGGATCAGCGGGAGAAACTGGGCGATTGCGCCACCATCCATGGGATATTCCTTTGTTCTAGTCTTGCGGCACAGTTCCGCAAATTTGGGCGGAACCTATGCTTTGAAATGTCGGTTTGCAAGCAAAGGCGGTCATGTATCCCTCCTGAAAACGGGCACATACCGGCAACTACGGGCAAAGCGTTGCAGATATGTCCTAGGAACATAACCAAAACCGGTTATAGTTTATCCGAAGGGGGACACATGACGCGGCCACTCAAGCCTTTCCTTTCGTTGCTTTATTTACTGACTGCCCTGTCGGTGAGTGTGTGGCTGTCCGGTGCGGCCTCGTCGCAGGAAGCACCCGCAGAATCCCCCCTGTCCGAGACTGCGGAATCGGACACGTTCATGGCCCCGGTTATCGTGGACGGGGACATTCTGTTTCAGGTGCGGGGATCCAGCGCCCTGCCTGCTCCGGAGCGCGCCGAAGGCGTACACAATAAGATCATTGCGGTTGCGGAAGCGTCGGAAGCACCTTTGGTCGAGATCACCTATGAAGAGACCCAGTTTGGTATCCGAATTCTGGCCGATGGCCAAAGAATCTCGATCGTGACCAAAGCTGACGCTGAACTGGATCAGATGGAACTAAGTGTTCTGAGCGTCTTGCATGGCGATGCGATCAAACAGTCCATCGAGGCGTACCGAGCCAACCGAACCGACCAAGCGCGTGTTTCCGGTGCTATTGAAGCGGCCGGCTGGACGTTGGGATTTGTCCTGTTTGTTGTCACTATCCTGTGGCTGCACCGTCGGATCAGGCGTCGCACATTGAAGCTGGTAAAACGCTACTTAAAGGATGTCGAAACGGCGACAGCCAAAAGCGTTCAGGCCGAAGCAATCGCGGCACTTATCCGCTATGGTCTGAACTTCGTGCTGTTGATCATATTCTTTCTCGGTTTCTACTATTATCTGTCCTTTGTTCTTTTGGCTTTTGCGGAAACCCGATATTTTGCGCAGCTTCTGCTAACCTATCTGACCGAGCCGGTGCTGCTGATTTTCCGGGGCATCCTCAGCTATATCCCCAATCTGATCATGCTAGGGCTGATTACATGGGTTACATTGTACATCATCAAAGGTTTGCGCGTGTTCTTTGATGCGGTCGAAGCCGGTTCATTCGAAATGGGCGATTTCGAAAAACACTGGGTCAACCCGACGTTCAACATTGCCCGTGTCGCCGTCATTCTGATCGCGCTGGTTTTTGCGGTTCCCTATATTCCGGGCTCAGATTCTGCCGCGTTCCAGGGATTGACCATTCTGGTCGGCGCCATGCTGTCCTTGGGCGCGAATTCGGTCGTGTCCAACATGCTGGCCGGGCTGTTTGTGATTTACCGCAGGTCTACCTCGATCGGCGACCGAATCCAGATCGGGGACCATATCGGCGATGTGGTTCAGATCAAACTGATGGAGACCCACCTGAAGTCGATCAAGAACGAGCTGATTTCAATCCCCAATGCACAATTGATGAATTCAGATGTCGTGAACTTTTCGAAGAAAACTGATGGTAGCGGGCTGTTGCTGCACACGACCGTTGGTATCGGCTACGAAGAACCCCCTGAGAAGGTAGAGGCGATGCTGATCGAGGCGGCCAACCGCACTACGGGCATCAAGACCAATCCCGGACCTTTTGTGCTTTGGACGGCCTTGGCCGATTACGCGATCAACTATCAGATCAAC
This sequence comes from Ruegeria sp. BHSB056, assembly GCF_059613305.1. Classification (NCBI taxonomy): domain Bacteria; kingdom Pseudomonadati; phylum Pseudomonadota; class Alphaproteobacteria; order Rhodobacterales; family Roseobacteraceae; genus Ruegeria; species Ruegeria sp. BHSB056. The sequence goes on from NZ_JBXWSG010000030.1 coordinate 3,466, forward strand.
GGCTACACCACCCGTGGCAGCATCATCCCCAAAATCCGTTCGGACCTGCATCGAAACATCGTTGCGGTATTTAACGAAAACAATGTGCAGATCATGACGCCTTCTTATGTGGCTGACCCGCCTGAGCCTAAAATACCGGCCGGGGCATGGGAGGGCCATCTGGCGCATGAAACCCACGAAGACGCTGATAAGTCGTAACCGGTGCTACACCCTGCCCCGCAGATGGTGCATAAGCGGGTTCAGTGATTCACGCATTCAAGGATCTGAGACATGCACGACATCCGCGCCATTCGCGAAAACCCTGCCGCCTTCGACGCCGCCCTAGCGCGCCGTGGGGACGCGCCGGTGTCGTCAGATCTGCTGAGGCTGGACGAAAGCAGACGTGCCAAGATTCTGGCCGCAGAGACGGCTCAGGCCGAACAGAACAAGGCCAGCAAAGAGGTCGGCGCTGCCAAAGGCCGCGGGGATGAGGCTGAATTCGAACGCCTGCGCGCGCTGGTTGCCGAGAAAAAGGCCGAAGTCGCCCGGATGCAGACCGAGGCCAAGGATCTGGACGCCTTGCTGACCGATCAACTGGCCCGCATCGCCAACCTGCCTGCCGATGACGTGCCGCAAGGCGCGGATGAAAACGACAATGTCGAAGTAAACCGCTGGGGCACCCCGCGCGATTTCAGCTTTGCACCGAAAGAGCATTACGACATTCCTGCCGTCGCAGCCGCAATGGATTTCGAAACCGCCGCCAAAACCAGCGGCAGCCGATTTGTGAACCTGTCCAAGGGGGTTGCCCGCATCCACCGCGCGCTGGCCCAGTTCATGTTGGACACGCATATTGACAAGAACGGTCTGACAGAAATGCAGACACCGGTTCTGGTTCGGGATGAGGCGATGTATGGCACTGATAAACTGCCTAAATTCGGTGACGACAGCTATCAGACGACCAATGGCTGGTGGCTGATCCCAACCTCCGAGGTCACGCTGACTTATTCAGTGGCCGGTGACATTCTTGAAGAGTCTGCCCTGCCCATCCGTATGACCGCCCATACCGTCTGTTTCAGGTCCGAGGCCGGAAGTGCCGGCAAGGACACCGCAGGGATGCTGCGCCAGCACCAGTTCGAAAAGGTCGAGATGGTCTCGATCACCCATCCCGACGCGTCAGATGACGAGCAAAAGCGTATGTTGCGCTGCGCCGAGGATCTGCTGGAACAGTTGGGTATTCCCTATCGCACTGTTGTTTTGTGCACCGGTGATATGGGCTTTGGCGCGCGCCGCACCTATGACATCGAAGCGTGGCTGCCCGGACAGGACACCTATCGCGAGATCAGCTCGGTCTCGACCACAGGCGCGTTTCAGGCACGCCGGATGAATGCCCGTTTCAGGCCTGAAAATGGTGGCAAGCCCGAATTTGTTCATACTCTGAACGGTTCCGGTCTGGCTGTCGGGCGTTGCCTGATCGCTGTTCTTGAGAATGGGCAGAATGCAGACGGCACTGTTTCGCTGCCTGAGGCACTTGGTCCTTATCTGGGCGGCAAACTGACCCTGCAACTGGACGGTACGTTGGCCTGACAGACGAAACCGGCGCTGTCAGGCACCGGTTAGGACATCGACGGAAGGCGAAGAAGTTTTACTTCTTCGCTTTTTTCTTGTCCTTCTTCTTTCCGCTTTTTTTACCGTCTTTCTTTTTTCCGTCCTTTTTTGACTTCTTGTCCTTTTTGGATTTGGCTTTCACCTTATCCTTGGCCTTTGAAAAAGCGGCTTCCATCTCTTTGCGTTTTTTCGCGGCTTTTTCGGCCTTGGCCTTGGCTTTGGCCTTTTTCTTTTCAGCAGCTTCGGCTTTTTCGGCGGCGGCTTTTTCTTCTGCCGCCTTGCGTGCGGCTTCCTCGACCCGTTTCTCGGCTGCGGCTGCGGCGATTGTTTTGCGTGGCGCGGCTTTGCGTTCAGAAGGCCTGCGCGCCGCCGGAGTCCGGGCCGCAGTTCGGCGTGTTACCGGTTTCGCAGCCGCCGGTTTTGCGGCAACGGCTTCTTTGGCAGATGCAATCAAAACCAACGCGCGCGCATCACCGATCCGAGGGACCTTGACCAAATCAGCGGGAGTTGCCTTGGCTATTGCCTCGGCGGTCTTGAAACCATTGGTAACAAGGGCCTGGCCAAGCGCCTCTCCTACACCTTTTATGTCGGTCACAGCGGTCATTCTGGGTCCTTTCTCTGTCTGATTACTGGCTCGTATATACAAAAGATACACGAGCCCGCAAGCTGTGTGGTGGTCGTCCCTGTTCTGCCAGCTTAGTTATGGGCAAGACCAGCGGCTCGGTTGTTTCTCGGAAAGGGTACAAGGCGCTTGGCATCTTCGTCCCATAGCTTCAGGTTCAATGCCGCCACGGCCTCGGGAAACTTGATCCGGCGAGGGGTGTATTCCGGCAGCATGTTATAGTGGCAGGCACGCAGGCGATATGATGGGATACGCGCGTTGAAATGGTGGATGTCGTGCAACGTGATGCAGGCCACAGCCATATCAAACCACCATCCGAAATCCAGCGCGGATGATCCCTCAAGCGCTGCTGTCTGAGGATTCAGGTCAGGGCGGCGATCCCAATAGGTGTCTTCGAAATTGTGCTGAAGATAAACGAGGAAGACGCCCAGCATTCCACCCAAAAAGGAAAACACCAGCCAGACCCAAATGCCCGTCATACCCGCGATCAGATACAACAATCCAAGAAAAACAACGATCGACAGGTTGTGCAACACCACACCTTTGGCACCAAATCGCACTGTGTTCTTGGGCCAGCGATATCGGATGAAATAGGTGAACAACGCGCCGACCGGAACCAGGATGAACGGATTGCGATACAGCCTGTAAAACAAACGCGTTTTCCAATCAGCAGCATTCCACTCTCGCAGAGTCATCGTATGAATTTCACCCGTCTCGCGATGTTCAAGATTTCCGATGCCCGCATGGTGCAGATTGTGGTTTTGCTTCATCACCTCGAACGGGGCGAAAGTGAAAGGTGACAGGCCATGCCCTGCCCATTCGTTTTGAATCCGTGTTTCAAACAGAGAGTGATGCCCGCAATCATGTTGCAGCACATAAAGCCGTACTGCGGCAAAGGCGAACACGATCCCGGCGGGTATCATGATGTACCATCGATCAACAAAGGTGATCGCAACGGTCAGCGACGCGAAATACACCGCAAATGTGCCAAAATAACTTGCCGCGGCCAATCTGTTGTCCTGCACCGCGTAATGTCTTGTATATTCCCTCAAATCCATCCAGCCGTCTCCTTACGATGGCCGTTCAGTTTTCTGTTCAAATCTAGGTGCGGCTAGTCCGCGTGCAAGCAGTGCGTGCCCAAACAAATGCACACGCATGAATGCTAGCGTGGAGAACAGAAACTGTCACGCCCCCGTGAGGTAAGATGCTGAAAATTGGCGCAGTTACGCGCGGCCCTTAAGATGTTTGGCCAGCGCGCCCGCATTTTTCTTGCGCCGCCCCTTATATGGGTTCTTGTCGCCCTGCCCGCGCAGCGTCAGCCGGATTGGGGTGCCAGGCATGTCAAAGTCCTGGCGCAACCCGTTGACCAGATAGCGGGTATAGCTTTCGGGCATCTTATCGGGATGAGAACACATCACAACAAAACCCGGCGGCCGCGTTTTCGCCTGGGTCATATAGCGCAGCTTGATGCGGCGGCCCTGTGGGGCTGGCGGCGGGTGTTGCTCCAGCATGGCAGTCAGCCACCGGTTCAACGCCGCGGTTGGCACACGGCGGTTCCAGACATCATGGGCGCGCAGGATGGCGGCGCGCAATCTCTCAAGCCCGCGGCCCGTTTTCGCCGAGACGGTGACCAGAGGGGCACCGCGCAGCTGCGGCAGCAAGCGATCGAAGGCATCTTTCAGCTCCCGCAGCTTTTCCTGCTTGTTTTCCTCGACGTCCCACTTGTTTACAGCGACAACAACAGCCCGACCTTCGCGTTCGGCCAAATCGGCAATTCTCAGGTCCTGTTGTTCAAATGGAATGGCTGCGTCCAGCAGTACGACGACAACCTCGGCGAACTTCACCGCGCGCAGACCGTCTGACACCGAAAGCTTTTCAAGCTTTTCCTGTACCTTCGCTTTCTTGCGCATTCCTGCCGTATCAAAAATCCGCATCGGAGTGCTTTCTCCGTCCGGGTGGGCCCAATCGATCCGCAGGCTGATAGCGTCACGGGTGATCCCAGCCTCGGGCCCCGTCAACAGGCGGTCTTCGCCGATGATCTTGTTGATCAGCGTGGACTTGCCCGCATTCGGACGGCCAACCACGGCCACCTGCAAAGGCTTGGCAGCGGTGATCAGGGGCATTTCGCCCTCACCGTCTTCATCCAGCTCAATATCTGTTTCCGGGGCTTCTTCGACCTGTTTTTCCTCGGCGGCATCCGCCAATGGCATCAGCTGAGCATAAAGGTCGGTCATCCCCTCGCCATGTTCACCCGACATGCGCACCGGTTCACCCAGACCCAGATTGTATGCCTCGAGCACCCCGGCATCCGCTGCGCTGCCTTCAGCCTTGTTGGCCGCAAGGATTACATGCTTGGACCGTTTGCGCAGGATTTCTGCAAACATCTCGTCTGTTGGCGTCAGACCGACCCGCGCATCGATCATGAACAGGCAGACATCGGCCATGTCCACGGCGCGCTCGGTCAGGCGGCGCATCCGGCCCTGCAAACTGTCATCTGTCGCGTCTTCAAGTCCGGCCGTGTCGATCACGGTAAAGCGCAGATCGCCCAGACGCCCTTCGCCCTCGCGCAAGTCACGCGTCACACCAGGCTGATCGTCGACCAGCGCCAGACGTTTGCCCACGAGGCGGTTGAACAATGTGGATTTGCCCACATTCGGGCGCCCCACGATGGCGAGGGTCAGCGACATGATACTCTACTTTCAAGACTCAAGTTGCGCCCTTTAACGCATCTTGCCGTCAACGGAAAGCGTGTAGATCACCTTTGGTCGAAACAACATACAGCGTCTGCCCGGCCACAACGGGGGATGCTGTCGCGCCACCGGGAACCTCAGCCTGATGAACCAGTGTTCCGTCAACTGGATTGAAGAACCGCAGATACCCGTCGTTGGACGCGACCACGATACGACCACCGGCCAGAATTGGGCCGTAATGCGCAAAGATCGGTCCCCGGCGACCGCGCTTGTCCTTGACAAAGCCCGGCAGATCCTGCGCCCAGATGACAGACCCGTCCGCCGCGTTCAGGCGCACCAGTTGGCTGCGATCACTGATCAGGAAAATGCTGTTGCCCGCAGGCCAGACAGTATCGACCGCACCTTCGTCTGCTGTCCACCGGCGTTCACCGGAAGCGGCATCAAATGCGACGGTCCGGCCCGAGTGATTGCCGATGTAGATACTGTTGCCAACAACCATCGGACCGCCGGTCACATCGACGATCTGCGCCGCAGCTCGCCCGCGACGCCCCCCTGCCACAGACGCGTTCCAGCGACGGATACCGCCGCGGCGGAACGTGGCAGCCACGTCACCTGAGCCAAAGGCGAATACAGCCAGATCAGATGCAATTGCAGGCGCAGGCGCACCCAGAACGTTCCCGACGCTGGGTGTCCCTTCGATTTGCCAGGCTATGCGTCCGTCCTTGGTGTTTACAGCCCACCCGGTTTCGTCTCCGGCCACAACGTATAACAGCCCGTCATTCACCAGCGGTGCACCGCTGCCCGTCGCTTCCAGGCGTTTTTGCCAGCGCACGGCACCCGATTTAGCGTCCAGCGCGGTCAACCGACCGAACCCCGACGACACATAAAGGACGCCGTCAGCGTAAGCTAAGCCACCACCTGTTGCATCCGAGTCGCCATCACTTGGCGGGATCAGGTCGGCCTCCCATGCCAACTGTCCCTGCGGTGTGACCGCTGAAACGGTCGCTCCTGAGTCCAGTGTGAAAATCAAACCGCCCGCAACCACCGGCTCGGCGGTAATGCGCTGCTTGCGCGAGTCACCCTGCCCGATCGAAACTGACCAGATCCGCTGTGGCGTCGCGCGCAAAGCGGCATGCGTGGTCCGGTAGGCGGGCGTTCCCGGACTTTGTGACCAGTTGGCGTTGACCTGTTGCCCCGGCAAGCTGATCGGTTGCGAGCCGCGCTTTTCGACCGTTTCCAGATCTGAAACAGGGCGAATATCCTCGCGTTCACCGGGCAGAATGGCTTCGGGCGGCTCACAGGCCGCCAATGCGGTCAGGGCCAGCGCCGCAAAAGGCATTCCCGTGCGGGAAAATAATCTTTTTACCATGATACTCCGAACTCGCCTGTCGTTAAGTCTTTTGTCCCGCTTGGTCAGCCTTGCTGCGCCACCAAAGGTTCAGGTTCACCACCCAAAGCAATGATCATTTGCGCGGCGCGCTGTTGCAGGTCGATACCCACCTCGGCATCCTGCCGCAGTGCCTGCAACCGGTCCAGCGCAGCATCGACATTGCCATCGGCCACGTCAATCAGGGCCAACTGCTCTTCCGCCAGCAACCGCAGCGGGGCTCCGGGGGCTGCCAACGCCTCGAACTGCTGACGCCGATCGGCGGCTGGCAAGGTATCGCCTTGCAACAGCAGCGATTTGAAGCTTGCAATCGCGCGGTAAATCTCGGGCAGGTCGCCCTGTACGGCCACCGCGTTCAGGCTGTTGACCGCGTCCTCTCGGGATCCGGATTCGATCTGTGACGCGGACAGCAACATATCCAGCACGGCTTTCCCGCCCGGTGACATCGCCTCTGCCTGCGAAAGACCTGCAGCCCTTGCAGCCGGGTCATTTTCGGACAACGCAGCAAGAATCGTGTCACCCAATTGCTGAGCTTGCGCCGTGGCCCGCGCCTTGCGGTATTCATTGAAAGCCGCACCGCCTACGATCAACACGACGGCGACGACGCCCACCCAACCCCAGCGACGCAGCAGCAGATAGATCCGGTCGCGGCGCACCTCTTCGGTGACCTCATCAATGAAACTGTCAGTATCGCTCATCCAAGCCCCCGGGCTGTCAATCTTGTATAAGTGCGCCATGTCATACCCCGGCACCAACGCCAAGCCAAGGGTCCGATTTTGCACATTTTGACCGCTTTGCTTCCCTCTTGCGAAAAAAAGAAAACCGAACTATTCAGTTCAGTATGGAAAAGATGCCGAACAAACCCCATTTCAAGGCGTAACAGCCCAAGTTTTAATGGCGCAGATTCTTAGGAGAAACACTGTATGCGTTTGATTTCTTTCATCAACGCTCTTCTCGTGATTGTTGCACTGTATTTTTTGGTGTTTGAACGTGACACCTTGTTCGCCTTTGCCGGGCGCGGTGAAGCCGGGGAAGCGACACAAGACGAAGCAGCGGAAACCGATAACTCCGATATCTCTGCAGTGGGTGTTGTCGCCCTGCGCTCGCAAGCGCGTGAAATTGACAGCGCCGTGCTGCTGCGTGGTCAGACCAAGGCGAACCGGCAGGTCGAAGTGCTTTCGGAAACCACGTCCACCGTTATCTCTGAACCTAAACGCAAAGGTGCGTTTGTTGAGGCGGGTGATATATTATGCGAACTTGATCCCGGCACGCGCCCGGCGCAACTGGCCGAAGCCATGGCGGGCAAACTGGAAGCCCAGAGCCGCATACCCGAAGCCGAAGCACGCCTCACAGAGGCACATGCGCTTGTGGCCGAGGCCGAGATCAATCTGACAGCCTCGCGCAAACTGGCTGAAACCGGCTATGCGTCGGAAACCCGTCGCATCTCCAGCGAAGCGGTGATGAGCTCAGCGGAAGCCGGTGTGAAAACAGCCGAAGCCGGGTTGGAGGCCACGCGTGCAGGCATCGAAGCAGCCGCAGCAGCAGTCGAGGCCGCACAGCGAGAGGTTGGCCGCCTGACCATCAAAGCCCCCTTCAAGGGCTTGCTGGAAAGCGACACTGCAGAACTGGGCAGCCTGATGCAGCCTGGATCACTTTGCGCGACCGTCATTCAACTGGACCCGATCAAGCTGGTCGGCTTCGTGCCCGAGACCGAAGTCAATCGGGTGCTTGTTGGGTCCGAAGCCTCGGCAACACTTGTGACCGGTCGGCAACTGGGGGGGCGGGTCACGTTCCTGAGCCGGTCCGCGGACGAGACAACACGTACATTCGAGGTGGAAATCACCGTTCCGAACCCCGACTTGACCATTCGCGACGGTCAGACGGCGACAATCAGCATCGCCGCCGAGGGCGCGAAAGCCCACCTGCTGCCGCAATCGGCGCTGACACTTAGCAACGAAGGGCAATTGGGTGTGCGCACAGTTGGCGCAGGCAACGTTGTTGACTTCATGCCAGTCCGCATCCTGCGCGACACCGCCGAAGGTGTCTGGATCGACGGTCTTCCGGAAACGGTTGATATCATCGTGGTCGGGCAGGAGTTCGTGATCCGCGGTGTTACCGTTGCACCTACTTATCGGGAAGCCTCGCAATGACGGGTATCGTCGCATGGGCCGCAGGCAGGGCCCGAATGGTAATGGCGTTCATCGCTATTTCACTGGTCGTAGGCGGCTTTGCCTATGTCTCGCTTCCGAAAGAGGGTGAACCGGATATCGAAATCCCTGCCCTTTTCGTTTCGGTGCAGTTTCCTGGGATTTCAGCGGAAGACTCGGAAAACCTTTTGGTCAAGCCAATGGAGACCGAACTGGCGGATCTCGACGGGCTCAAGGAAATGACGTCGACTGCGGCCGAAGGCTATGCCGGGGTCGCGCTGGAGTTTGAATTCGGCTGGGACAAGACCTCGATCATGGCGGACGTGCGCGATGCCATGAACACGGCCCAGGCTGATTTCCCGGAAGGTGCGGAACAATACTCGCTGACGGAAATCAACTTTTCCGAGTTCCCGATCGTCATCGTCAACCTGACCGGAGCTGTTCCGGAACGCACAATGGCCCGTGTCGCCAAGGACTTGCAGGACGAGCTTGAGGCGCTGGATTCCGTTCTCGAAGCGGGTATCGCGGGCAATCGTGACGAGTTGCTTGAGGTCATCATCGACCCCCTGCGGCTTGAGGCGTACAACGTGACCGCGGCCGAGCTGATCAACGTCGTACGAAACAACAACCAGTTGATCGCAGCGGGCGAAGTCGAAACCGCACAGGGTACATTCTCGGTCAAGATCCCGTCGTCATTCAAAACAGCGCAGGATGTCTATGCCTTGCCGGTCAAGGTCAATGGCGACCGGGTTGTTACGCTGGGAGAGCTTGCGCAGATCAACTACACTTTTGAAGATCGCGAAGGTACCGCCCGTTTCAACGGCGAGGCGACCGTCGCGCTGCAGGTTGTCAAACGCAAGGGATTTAACCTGATCGACACCGTTACGCAGGTGAAAGAAACCATTGCTCTGGCCAAGACCAAATGGCCGCCCGAGCTTCAGGCGGCGGTCGAGCTTGGGACGTCGAACGACCAGAGCCGTATTGTCGGTTCGATGGTCAGTCAGCTTGAAGGGTCCGTTCTGACTGCAATCGCCTTGGTAATGATCGTGGTTCTGGCATCTTTGGGTACGCGGGCCGCGCTTTTGGTGGGTTTTGCAATCCCGACCTCGTTCCTGCTGTGTTTCGCGTTTCTGGCAGTCATGGGTGTCAGTATCTCGAACATCGTTATGTTCGGCCTCATTCTGGCCGTGGGGATGCTGGTTGACGGTGCCATCGTGGTGGTGGAATACGCAGATAAACGCATCAAGGAAGGCGTCGGCCCGATGCATGCTTATGTCGAGGCGGCCCAACGTATGTTCTGGCCCATTGTATCCTCGACCGCGACGACGCTATGCGCCTTCCTGCCGATGCTGTTCTGGCCCGGTATTCCGGGCGAATTCATGGGAATGTTGCCGGTCACGCTGATCTTTGTTCTGTCGGCTTCGCTGATCGTGGCGCTGATCTACCTGCCAGTCATGGGTGGTGTTTCGGGGCGTCTGAGCCGCGTTTTTGACCGGTCTTCGAATTGGCTCCGGGCGCGTACCCGGTGGTGGGTTCGGGCGGTGATGGTGCCCCCGTCGCTCTACATGATTTTCCTTGGCGCAATGCAGGTTCTGAACCCTGACTATCTGCTGCCCGGAGGAGTGGTCGCTGGTGCCCTGCTGTTCCTGTTCGGGGCCTTTGCCGGGTCTGTAACGCTGAGCGCGACCAAGTTCGAACGCGCGGAAGAAGACCACGTCCACACCGCTGACGAACACACACCTTTCGGACATGTGATCGGGTTCCTTGTCGGCAACCCGATCATGCCGATCGTGTCGCTGGCGGCAGTTTTCTCCGCCGTGTATTTCGTGACCTTCGTCTGGTTCCCGCAGGAATCCCGAGGTGTCGAATTCTTTGTTGAAAGCGAACCGGAACAGGCAACTGCTTACGTCCGTGCCCGTGGCAACCTGTCACTGGCTGAAAAAGACGAGATGGTGCTGCAGGCCGAACAGATCATTGGATCTCATCCGGCAGTAATCAACGTCTTTTCCTTTGCAGGCGAAGGTGGTCTGAACCAGAACACCGGCGGTGCGCAGGCACCGGCGGACACGGTGGGGCGCGTCCAGTTCGAAATTATACCATGGGAAGATCGCCCGAACGTTTCGGAATCCGCTTTGTGGGGGTTGTTTGAGCGCCACTTTGTGGCTCCAGAATTTGATGGCGATTACGTAATCGACGATCTCAACGCCAAACTGGCGACAATACCCGGTATCGTTGTTGAAATCCTGGCATTGGAACAGGGCCCGGCCTCGGCCAAGCCCGTTCACCTGCGCATCAAGGGGGACGGTTGGGACGAGCTGACATCGGCCACTGTCACCGCGCGCCAGATCTTTGACGAAACGCCGGGGCTGATCAAAACCGAAGACACCCTGCCCTTGCCGGGCATCGATTGGCAAATTGACGTCGATGTGGCGAAGGCCGGCCGGTTTGGGGCTGATGTGGCCACCGTCGGTGCCATGGTGCAGCTGGTGACACGCGGCATCCTGCTGGGTGAGATGCGCCCCGACAGCACAGATGAAGAGATCGAGATCCGTGTCCGATTGCCGGAAGAGGATCGCGTGCTGTCGACATTGGACACGCTCAAGGTCCGCACGCCGGACGGGTTGGTTCCGCTGTCGAACTTCGTGACCCGGGAACCCGTGGCCAAACTGGCCCAGATCAACCGTGTCGACCAGCAACGTTATTACGATGTCAAGGCGGATGTAATTGACGGAATTCAGATCCTTCAGATGATCCCACTTGATGAAGATGGCGAACCAGTAGAGAACGGAGCGCTCGACGTTGGTTTCGGTTACGAGGTCACTGATGAAGGAGCTGGAAATGGTGAAGCGTACAACGTCACCATGAAACAACCCAGATCTTTCCCGTTCTCGCTTTTTTGGAGTCCACAGGTACTTCGGTACAATGTTCCAGAAGTCACCCAATCGATTGATATCTCAACTGTTCAAAGCCAGATAGATGCCGAGAAGGCCACAGTGCAACTCGTCCCGATGAACGCGAACGAGCGGATCGAGAAGCTAACGCAGTGGCTGAACACGGACCCGTTCCCCACCTCAATCAGTTGGGAATGGACCGGGGATCAGGAAGAGCAGGCTGAATCCGGCGCATTTCTGGTGAATGCCTTCATGGGCGCATTGGGGCTGATGTTCGTGATCCTGCTGGCCCAGTTCAACTCGTTCTACAATTCGGTGCTGGTGCTGTTGGCGGTTGTTCTTTCGACCACCGGGGTGCTGATCGGCATGATCGTGATGGAGCAACCCTTTTCGATCATCATGACCGGCACCGGCATCGTTGCGCTGGCAGGAATTGTGGTGAACAACAACATTGTTCTGATCGATACCTATCAGGAATACAGCGCCTATATGCCAAGGATCGATGCAATCGTCCGCACTGCGGAATCCCGCATCCGCCCGGTTTTGCTGACCACGTTGACGACAATGGCCGGTCTGACCCCGATGATGTTTGGGCTTTCGCTGGACTTCATCAATGGCGGCTATTCCATCGACAGTCCCACTGCCCTGTGGTGGAAACAGCTGGCCACAGCGGTTGTCTTTGGTCTTGGCATCGCCACTGTTCTCACGCTGATCGTGACGCCGTCGCTTCTGGCGCTGCGTGTCTGGGTGACAACTTACGCTGTCTGGCTCAGTCGCGGGCTTGCCCGTGTGACTGCGGGGCGGTCCAGTCAGATCGCGCAGGATATGGCTATTGGTCGCTCGGCCCGCAAACTACAGGCGACCGAGATTGTGTGGGACGAGCCGTCACAATCCGAGACCCGGCCGCGAGACGAGCCTATAGATCAGGTTCCGGGATCGCCGCTAAAAGCTGCAGAATAAGGATGAAAGGACCGGGATTTCCGGTCCTTTTCGTTTTCTGTCGTCACAATCTGGACCATGTCTGGTGCGCGCAAATCGCGTGTTCACAACCTTTGACCATGAGCTTGTTTCCCTGCAACGTCATCTGTGGAACAGCGTCAACGTCGATCAGGGGAACCCAGAACTCACCCCCGCCGTATTTTCCACCGCCTTCGCTGGACACATCCCAGAACAGCTTTTTCCCAATATTCGGCGTTTGAACTTCTTTGCCCGATGAATCAAAAGCCGAAAGTATCGTGCCGCAGAACTTGTCCGCGCAGGCGGATATCTCGATGTGCGAGATCAGGTTCTTGCGATCAGGCTCGGTCTTCCAAACGCCCTCGATCGGGTCAGCCGCAACCATGGCCGGAAGAAGAACCACGACCGCTATAGGTACCAATCGTCTTGCTAAACCATTGATCATGGCGTCCACCTTCATTCACGGCGCATCCTAGCACATCCCGCGGGGCAAGATGAGGCCCTCAGGCGGCCTCACTGTCCGACTGCTGGCGGTTCCACAGTTGAGCATATCGCCCGGACCGCGCCAACAGCTCGTCATGTGTGCCCTGTTCGATGATCTCACCGGCCTCAAGAACAACAATCCGATCCGCCTCGGCAATCGTGCTGAGGCGATGGGCAATCGTGATCACCGTCCGCCCTTCCCCTGCGTGCGCCAGCGCATCCTTGATGTCCTGTTCCGTGTCGGTATCCAGGGCCGAGGTCGCCTCGTCCAGCAACAGGATCGGAGGGTTCTTCAGCAATGTCCGCGCTATGCCAACCCGTTGCTTTTCACCGCCGGACAGTTTCAGACCGCGCTCACCCACCATGGTGTCGTATCCGTCGGGCAGCGATGTGATGAAGTCATGAATCTGGGCGGCGCGGGCTGCGGCCTCGACATCCTCTGGGGTGGCATCGTCGCGCCCATACGCAATGTTGTAGCGAATGGTGTCGTTAAACAGCACCGTGTCCTGCGGCACAACGCCGATGGCCGCGTGCAGGCTGGTCTGGGTCACATTCCGCACATCCTGCCCGTCAATCTTCAGCGCGCCTTTGGTCACGTCGTAAAACCGGAACAACAGCCGCCCGATGGTCGACTTGCCAGACCCGGTTGCCCCAACGATTGCGACCGTCTGCCCGGCAGGAACCGTCAAGGAAACACCCTTTAGGATTTCCCTTTCAGGGTCATAACCGAAATGCACATCGTCAAGTGTGACCTCACCACCATTGACCGCAAGGTCGGGTGCATCGGGCTGATCGGTGACTTCGGCAGGTTGTTCGAGCAGATCAAACATCTGCCCCATATCAACCAGCGATTGCCGGATCTCACGATAGACCGTCCCCAGGAAGTTCAGCGGAACGGTGATCTGGATCATGTAGGCGTTGACCATGACAAAATCGCCCACGGTCAGGTTTCCATTCTGAACGCCAATTGCGGCCAGAACCATGACTCCGATCAGGCCACAGGTGATCAGGAAGGATTGGCCAAAATTCAGAAACGCCAGCGAATAGGCCGTTTTCAGCGCCGCGCCGGCATAGGCTTTCATCGACACGTCGTAACGTGCGGCTTCGCGCGCTTCCGCGTTGAAATACTTGACGGTTTCGAAGTTAAGCAAACTGTCAATGGCGCGCTGATTGGCTTCGGTATCCTGGTCGTTCATCTCACGCCGCAGCTTTACCCGCCATTCGGTCACGGCAAAGGTGAACCAGATGTAAAGGCCGATGGTGACGGCGACGACGACCAGATACCAGACGTCGAACAACCACATCAGGATGATCGCAACCAGCAACAGCTCAAGGATCAGCGGCCCGATCGAGAACAGCAGGAAACGCAGCAGGAATTCCACGCCTTTGACGCCCCTCTCGATGATACGGCTCAGCCCGCCGGTGCGGCGCGAGACGTGATAGCGCATGGACAGGTTATGGATATGCCGGAACGTCTCCAACGCCAGCGCCCGCAAGGCCCGCTGTCCGACAGGGGCAAAGGCGGCGTCCCGCAGTTGCTGGAACCCAACCGTCATCATACGCGCCACGCCGTAGGCAACCGTCACACCCACTGCACCCAGCGCCAGCGGCGGCACGCCTTCACCTGCCAAAGAATCAACGGCGCCTTTGTATAGGATCGGGGTATAGACCGCGATCAGTTTGGCCAGAACCAGCATCGCCATTGCGATAACCACGCGGCGCTTTACCCAAACCTCGTCCTGCGGCCAGAGGTAGGGCGCAACCTTGCGGATTGTCCGCCAGCCTGAACTGCGCTCGCCGCTCTGCACCCCGTCACTCGAGGTCATCGGAGATGTTCGTCTCATCACGTACCTTGTCTGCGGTCAGAGAAAGGCTCTGGCCCGCAACGGGCCAGTGCGTTGATTATTCCGGTATCGTAAAGATTTGCCCCGGATAGATCAGATCCGGGTCGCGGATCAAGTCGCGGTTGGCTTCGAACAGGCGCACATACAGGATGCCATCGCCAAAGCGGTCACGCGAGATCGCCCACAGCGTGTCACCCCGCTGCACAGTGACCGACCGAATTGCCGGGGCATTGTCCTGCGCGGCCGTTCCGTCACCGCCACCTGATGCTGCTTCCAAAACTTCCACAGGCTCGCGTTTGAACGGGGTTTCGACCCGGCTGAGGACCTTCCCGTCCGTGTTCACCGCGTCAACACGCAACGTGTAAACACCGGGGTCGATACCGTCCAGATCACTCCGCCAGGATCCATCCTGTTCCGGAGCAAGGTCGGCAACCAGACGATTGTCCAGATACACCCTGATGGCCGCCCCGTCCTGTATTCGCCCGGTCAACTGGACGTCACCGGTTTCGGAATACCCGATGGTATCCAGCGCGACCTGTTCCGGCGGGGTATCCCGAACCACGGGCGGTTGCACGAGTTCAACGCCTTCTTCGCCCGACCGCAGTACCGCGATCTGCTGACCCGTTTCAGATGTCTCTGCCGACTGGTCGGCAACCTGCGCTTCGCTGGCTTCTGGCGCGGTCGCCACAGGGTCTGATGTTTCGGTCTCAGCTGGGGTTTCGGTCTCTGGATCGACAACCGCCGAGGCTATCTGTTCTTCAGCTTCGGTTGTTTCGCCCTGATCGGCAGCATCAGTTTGCTGCGCAACCGGCTCTTCCTCGACCGGATTCGGCAGAGCGGCGATCAGATAGTCGTCAGACCGGGTTGTTTGCCCGCCGTTTTTGCTGTGCAGGATTAGCCCCTGCGCGGCATCGCTGAAGGGGATCGAGACGAACTCGGCGAATTGCCCGCTGCTGTCCACCGTGAATGTGTGTATGGTTTCACCGTTCAGGAGAACTTCAATCTGGCTGCCCGGTTCGGCGTCACCTGACAAAAGCGCCGTTCCGTCTGCTTCAACAAAAATCTGATCTAAAACCGGGGGGGCCGTGCGTGCCGGTGCATTCTCTTCCGATTGAGCCGCCGCAGGTTCAGTATCTGAAACAACATCTGTTGCCGCAACCGTATCTTCGACAGGTTCAGCGGTTGGTGCCTCATCCGGTGTTACGGCGGCCTGCTCAGTTGGTTCCTTTGTGGCGGTTTCCGCGGGCGCTTCGGCGGCTTGTTCCTGCGGCTGCGTGGTTGCAACGGACGCGGGTTCCTGCGGTGCGCCCGCCTCAGGCTCTGGCGCTTTGGTGAAAGCACCGGACAGATACAAACCGCCAACGCCCAGCACGGCAACCAGACCCGCAATCACACCCCAGACAAAATTGCCCGAGCTTCCGTTTCCCGATTTGGCGTCCATTGTTTTCCTTTCACCCCACCGTACAAAAGCTTTGTCTTCAAAAGCCTTCCAGCGGACAGTTGAGCCAATCTATCAATCCCGCTATCACGGGTCAAAACCTCTGACACAACCCCGGAGCGTCTCTTTCATGTCTCAGAAATCCGTCTGTGTGTATTGCGGGTCACGCAATGGGGCCGAGAAGGCTTATTCTGAAACCGCACGACAGTTTGGCCGCCTTCTTGCGCAGGAAGGCTGGCGGCTGGTTTACGGTGCCGGAGATGTCGGGCTGATGGGCGAAGTCGCCCGGGCCGCGCAACAGGCCGGTGGCGAGACCTTTGGCGTCATTCCGGTGCATCTGGTCAAACGAGAGGTCGGCAAGACCGACCTGACCCATTTCGTGATCACAGAAACCATGCACGAGCGGAAAAAGGTCATGATCATGAATGCTGACGCCGTGGTTGTCCTGCCCGGCGGGCCAGGATCACTGGACGAACTGTTCGAAGCACTGACCTGGCGGCAGCTGGGCCTGCACGACAAACCCATCGTCATCGTCAATGTGAACGGCTATTGGGATGCGTTGAAAACCCTGTTGCATCAGGTGATCGGGCAAGGCTTTGCTGATCGATCACTGGGTGACTTTGTCATTTGGGCTGAAGATGCAGAAACAGCGATGACGGCCCTGCGCGACAAGCTGCGGTAAGCCCGGCAGGTCGCGAAAGAGTCTGACCGAAAGCAGCTGTGCATCGTTGCCGCACATATGCGGGCAAGACATTGGGCTGGTCGATTTGGTGAAGCCTCAGGTCTTTAGGCAGACAGTTCGATAACCGTGATCTCGGGGGTTACACCAAATCGAACCGGAAGGATGGAACATCCGATTCCGCCGGACACAACCAGATCACGCCCGCCTTCGCGCACATGCCCATAGGCATATCTGTTGCCGTATTTGGAGGGCACGATCGGCGACCAGCCAAACAGGCGGATCTGACCGCCATGCGTATGACCGGATAGCGTCAAAGCCACCCTGTCGGGCACTTGAGGGAAGATGTCGGGCTCATGCGCCATCATCACAACCGGGGCATCATCGGTGATTTGCGCCAGTGTCCCCGACAGATCATCCAGCCCCTGCGGTTTACCGTTGCGCCAGATCGCAAGCTGATCTTCAAGACCCGCCAACCAGAAACCAAGAGCTTCTAGCTTGATGGCGGTATTCGACAAAACCGTAATTCCGCTCTGCTCCAGCGCATCGACATATTGGTTGGGGCCAGCACCACGGCGCTGCGCCTGCCGGTCATCCCACCAGTCGTGATTACCAAGTACAGCAAAGACGCCGTTCTTGGCCTCAAGGTTGGCAAGAACCGGTGCCAGATCTTTCATTTCGACAGGACGCAAAACGCCTTTGTGGCTTGCGAAGAAATCACCCAGAAGCAGGATCATATCCGGCGCAAGCGCATTCGTACGCCGTACCACCTGTTTTATTCGGTCCAGCCCGACCAAAGGTTCGCCCAGATGCAAATCTGCCAGTACGGCAATCCTGAGCGGCGGCGCAGTCCAATCCTCTCGCCGGACGCGCCATTTTCGCACGCGCAGCCGCAGGGCGGGTTCGATGAAAAACCCGTAGACTGATGTGATTAGGCCTGCCAGCGTCACCGCCAGCAGGCCCTTGATAAACCGGCGTCGGTTCAATGACTTACATCCGCGACGCGACGTTTTCCCAGTTCACCAGATTGTCGAGGAAGTTCGACAGATAAGCCGGACGCTTGTTGCGGAAGTCGATGTAGTATGAGTGTTCCCAAACGTCACAACCCAGCAGCGCAGTCTGACCAAAGCAAAGCGGGTTCACGCCGTTTTCAGTCTTGGTCACGGTCAGCGAGCCGTCAGCATTCTTGACCAGCCACGCCCAGCCCGAGCCGAACTGACCGGCACCAGCGGCGCTGAACTGCGATTTGAATTCATCAACCGAACCAAAGCTTTCGGTCAGAGCTTTCTCAAGCTCACCGGGCATGGCGTTATCGCCGGGGCCCATCATTTCCCAGAACTGGTTGTGGTTCCACAGCTGGCTGATGTTGTTGAAGATACCGTTCTGCGCGACGGCATTTGCGTCGTAGGTGCCAACGATGATCTCTTCCAGCGACTTGCCGTCCCATTCGGTGCCGGCGATCAGTTTATTGCCATTGTCGACATAGGCTTTGTGGTGCAGATCGTGGTGATATTCCAGTGTTTCCGCGGACATACCCTTGGCTGCCAGCGCGTCATGTGCATAAGGAAGATCAGGAAGTTCAAAAGCCATGTCGGCCCCCTGTTTAAATTTGAGTTGCGGTTCCCAAGGTTAAATGCTTTGGCAGCCGCCGCAGGTCAAGGGCCGAGACAAGAAAACCCGGAGGCAGGCGATGCTGACACAGGCGCGCAAGATGTTCTACCGCGCCCGCGGTTACTATGCGGGCAACCTGAACGGCGAGCCGTTTCGTCTGGACCCTTATCATTCAAAGTTCTGGCGTAAAGCCTCCACTGGCCAGTGGGAGCCTGAAACCTTTGCCGTGATGGACCGGTATCTTTCGCCTGAAAGCGATTACCTGGATATCGGCGCATGGATCGGGCCCACAGTTCTTTATGGTGCGCGCAAGGCACGCCATGTCTGGTGCTTTGAGCCCGACGCCACGGCGTTCCGCCATCTGGCCTGGAACCTCGATCTGAATGACATTCATAACGTTTCCGCTTTGGGTGTCGCGCTGTCGGATAAGTTCGGTGTCGCCCGCATGGCCTCGGTTCGTGGCGAACCCGGGGATTCTACCAGTTCCCTTTTGCACGACGGCGCGCACGGAACCGATGCTCTGACGATTGCCTGGGATCAGTTCGCCGCAGTGAACGATCTGTCCGCCGTGTCTTTGGTGAAGATGGATATCGAAGGCGCTGAATTTTCGGTGCTGCCGACGCTGGTGCCCTGGTTGAAGCAACAGCGTCCTGCCCTGTATCTTTCAACACATGCAGGACTGTTGGAGCCGAAGACACGACTGGATCGTATGGAGGAATTGGCTGAGCTTCTTACATTTTACCCGACCTGCCAAACCAGCGACACGACCGGAACCGGATTACAGTGCTTTACCGACGCTTCGGCACTCTCCGGGTTCAAAACTTTTTTGCTGACCGGCTGAAACCCTTGACGGGGATACAACCGGGCTGCCTCTCAATACAAATTCGGCGACGAGACGGGCTTACACGCCCCGCTGCCGCTTGGTCGGTTTGACGCGTTCGCTTGCGGGAAACTGGCACGGAGCTTTATGTTGCTGGTATTGGGGTCGAATGTTGCCGTGTAAGCAACCCTGTAACTACCCGACACTTTAGCCTGTAGGGTCAAGTGCCAAGACAAACGATATTCACCACTTCGTATTACTTTGAATTTCGTGTCAGCCGGGGTTTGTGGGGAAATGCCTGCTAGTTCATTCGAAGCGCGTATCGCCCCATCATAAGCCCGAGCACGCTTGTTTTCAGCATCAACGCTCAGCCAAACCTCGGGCGGAATCCACCCCCGAGCTTCGATACTATGGAGCTCACATTTATAGTTCACAACTTCGGCTTGCGCGGCAGCGGCCAATACAGACAAACCAACAGCAAGAAGTTTTCTTTTCATTTTCAGCACCTTTTTATCAACTGGATGGTGTGGGTATCTGTTTGCATTTCCCTCGGGCAAAACCATCTCGCGGCAGGTACGCACTGTGTGAGGTTGATCGTGTGGTCGCCTTCAAAGTTCGGCGGTCCAGAATCACTGTGAACTCGTGATTGAGCAGGTCGATCGCGTCAATACGCGACTCGTTCGACGCGTAACTTCTGCCAGTCGCAGAATAGACATAGTCTCGACCGACCCAGGAAACCGACAAGTTTCGAATACTGTCGCGCTTGACCCTGGCTGGTCCTGGCTGTGTATGGATATCTGGCATCTCGATCTCATGGATATAGGCGGAACGACCATAATCATCGACCGAAAACACAAGGAATTCAGGTGTCGGTTTGTTGACAAGGCCACGGCCAAACTTGCACTCATACGTCTCTTTGAAGGTTTCCGAAGCTGAAACAGCCGGTATGGACAAAAGTCCAAGCGTCAATGCAAATGCTATCTTTTTCAAAGTATTACTCCGTTCTTTCCTTACCTTTGGAATGGTATCTCAACGCAGGTCCCGTTTGCGTTTCCGTCATGCGAAGATTGTACATCCGATTTCGAACTGGCTATTGCCTTCATTGTTTCGCGATTCAAGAAAATCGAAAATTTTTGGCGCCCTAAATCAAGAACCATCCTGCGAGGGTCACCGCTTCTGGTTCGTCTGCCGGTTCGTGAAAACGTATAGGCGTCGCCCGGCCAACTGATCGAAAGAACCCGAAAGCTGTTTCTGTTGATAGAAGCCGATCTTTTCGGCGTATCTATGCCCCGCATGTCAACTTCGTGGAGCAACGCCAAGCGCCCGTACACGTCAACAGAAAAAACAACACGGGTCGGAGTTGGCCGATTTGCCAGGCCTTTGCCAAAAATACATTCAAACGTCTCTGAATAATTCTCGGCTGTGGCCACATTAGGTATAGTTGAAATCGCAATTAAGCCGCTTGCGAGTAACCTGAAGAAGTTCATAATAAAGTTCTGATCTTTTAGCCTTTTGGCGATCGGTAGCTCAATCACACCGCTCCCGCAATAGGAGAAGTCGTGCAACGAAATTCTCGATTGACCCTGTTGTGTGTCCCACACTCAAATCGCTTTGCAGAAGCACAAAATTCAAGGGCCGCCTGTCCAGGACATGGCGGCCATCGAATAAGACGTCAGATGTGTGGACCGGTCAGTAGACGCCAACCTCACTGCCCGGTTGCGCAGCAACCTTCAGCAGTTTGAAAACGTAATCCGCAGCCGAACGGAAGCAGACCACGCGGAAGGTTTCAGCATCGTCCATCCAGAATGCGCCTGCCACTTGCGCCAGGCGCGAGCGGCGGATCTGGCCGGGTTGAAAGGCCTCGGACGACAGATCAACCGGGGCGACTTTGCCCAACACTTCTCGTGCGCTGGCGCCTGATATCGTGAATACCGCGCGGGCATCCGAGACGTTGACGGCCAGTGTGTGAGTTTTTCCCAAAGCTTTGACCATTGCGGCCAGTTTGGTCTCGACCTCGGCATAAGGGACCAGCACCAGCAGCTCGTCCGGTGACATCCAGCATACGCCGGTATCGCCGCTGACCAGCGCCTCGCGCTGACCGGGTACGTTCTGCCCAGTCGCATCCTTTACGGCCTTGGCGAGGCTTTTGTCGGACAAGTCGCCGCGCAGGGTGATCATGCCTTGCAGGCCACATTCCCTGATATTGGCGATGCCATCATAGCTGGCGTGGTTCAGTGCGCTGATGGGTTCAGACATTCTGCTTCTCCCCGTCCTTGTCGAAGAAGATCGGGTCCACGATCTTGGCTTTGTAGGTTTTGCCGTCCGTGCCCGGGAACTCGACGATTTCACCCATCCGGTCCGGGCCGTGCTTGATCAGGCCCATAGCGATCCCTTTACCGAGGTTGGCCGAGTAATAGGTCGAGGTCACACGCCCGATCATGTTACGCTGACCGTTGGCATTCACACCCTCACCGACCGCATAGGCACCGTCCGGCAAAACTGATCCATCCACAGTCTCCAAACCGACCAATTTCCAGCGTTCTGGATCGGCCATGTGGGTCCGTGAATGGGCGCGTTTACCGAGGTAGTCCTCTTTCTTTTTCGACAGCGCCCAGTGCAGCCCCAGATCCTGCGGGATCACGGTGCCGTCGGTCTCGTCGCCGATCATGATAAAGCCCTTCTCGGCCCGAAGAATGTGCAGACATTCTGTGCCATAAGGCATCACACCGAATTCTTTGCCTGCCTCCATCAGGGCGTCCCAGAACGCCTGCCCCTGCGAGGCGGGAACGGCGATTTCGTAGGACAACTCGCCCGAGAACGAGATGCGATAGGCGCGGCAATCGAAGTCCCCGATCTTGCCATCGCGCCATTCCATGAACGGCAGCGCCTCTTTGCTGACATCCATGCCGCCCAGTTTCTCAAGCACCTTGCGGGCGTTGGGGCCGACCACGGCGACCTGCGCGTATTGCTCGGTCACGTTGGCGACATAGACTTTCCAGTCCCACCATTCGGTCTGAAGCCATTCTTCCATGTGACCATGGATACGCTCGGCCCCGCCGGTGGTGGTGTGGCACAGCCACGTGTCCTCGTCGATGCGGGCGACAACGCCGTCGTCGATCAGGAAGCCGTTTTCCGAACACATCAGGCCATAGCGGCATTTGCCGACCTTCAGCGTGGACATCATGTTGGTGTACAACATGTCCAGAAACTTGCCTGCGTCGGGGCCTTTGACGATCAGCTTGCCCAGCGTCGAGGCGTCCAGCAGGCCAAGGTTTTCGCGGGTGTTCTTCACCTCACGGTTCACGGCGTCATGCACGGATTCACCGGGGCGGACATAGGCGTACGTCCGCCGCCAATGGCCGACCGGCTCCCAATCGGCGCCGTTCTTGTCGTGCCAGTTGTGCATTGGGGTCTGACGGATCGGCTGGAACACTTCACCCCGCGCTTCACCGCCGATCGCGCCCATCGAGATGGGGGTATAAGGCGGGCGGAAGGTCGTGGTGCCGACCTTCGGGATTTCGGATTCGAGCGCATCAGCCAGAATCGCCAAGCCATTGATATTGCTCAATTTACCCTGATCCGTCGCCATGCCAAGTGTGGTGTAACGCTTGGTGTGCTCAACACTCTCATAGCCCTCGCGCGCGGCCAGTTGGACGTCAGAAACCTTGACGTCGTTCTGGAAGTCGAGCCAGGATTTCATGCGCAGCTGGATTTCGGCGTTTGCCGGCATCAGCCAGACAGCCTCCATAGGAGCTTCTGCAGTGGTTTCGCCAACCGGAGCCTTGATGTTTTTCGGCTTGAACCCTGCGGCCTTGGCTGCGGCTTTTCCCACCGTGTGGGCGTCAGTCAGAACATCGCCCAGCGCCAACGCGCCATTCGATGCCCCGGCGGCCAGAACAAAACCTTCGCCATTTGCGCCCAGCGGCGGGCGCGAGGGGTCGGGGCGGAAAAAGGCATTCGCGTCATCCCAGGTCAGCTTGCCACCGCAATGAGACCACATATGAACGACCGGCGACCAGCCGCCCGACATGGCCACGGCGTCTGCTTCGACCTCTTCACGTGCGCCACCAACACCTTCCTGGTTGCAGATGGCGACTTTCTTGACGCGCTTGCCGCCCTTGACCTTGGCAATAGCCTTGCCCGGATCAACGCGGATACCCAACTGGCGGGCTTCCTCTGCCAAAGGTCCGGCCGTTGCCCGTGCGTCAACAATACGCAAAACATCCACACCCGCTTGCTTCAGCGTAATCGCGGTGCGATAGGCGTCGTCATTGTTGGTGGCGACGATGACACGCTCGCCCGGGGTGACACCCCAGTTCACGGCATAATCGCGCATGGCAGAAGCCAGCATCACACCCGGAACATCGTTACCAGCAAAGGACAACGGGCGTTCAATTGCGCCGGTTGCGGTTACAATTTGCTTGGCGCGGATACGCCAGAGGCGGTGGCGCGGGCCTTGCACGCCCGGCGTGTGGTCTGTCAGACGTTCATATCCCAGCACGTAACCGTGGTCATAAACACCCGCGCCCATGCAGCGGGAGCGCATGGTGACGTTGTCCATTGTTTCGAGTTCGGAAACCAATTGCTCCACGAACTTATCCACAGGCTCATCATTGACCGTGCCGCCGTCAACCGGAGCGCGACCGCCCCAATACGCGCTCTGCTCGATCAGCAGAACCTTGGTGCCCGAAGCTGCTGCCGCCTTTGCCGCCTGTAGACCGGCCACACCGCCACCGATGACCAGAACATCGGTGAAGGCATAGAAGTGCTCATAGGTATCGGCATCGCGGCTGTCCTTGTCGGGCGCTTTACCCAGACCGGCAGACTGACGGATGAACGGCTCGTAGACGTGCTTCCAGAATGGTTTCGGATGGATGAACGTCTTGTAGTAGAAGCCAGCTGGCAGGAACCGGGCGAACGCCGTGTTCACGGCACCGATGTCGTGTTCAAGGCTTGGCCAATGGTTCTGAGAGATCGCGGTCAGACCGTTGAACAACTCGGTCGTGGTGGCGCGCTGGTTCGGTTCAAACCGGTTGCCCTGCCCCAGCCCGACCAGAGCGTTCGGCTCTTCCGCACCGCTTGCGACGACACCGCGAGGGCGGTGGTACTTGAACGACCGGCCAACCATCATCTGGTCATTGGCCAGCAGCGCAGAGGCAAGCGTGTCGCCCTCATAGCCCTGCATCGACGTGCCGTTGAAGGTAAACGTGACCTTTTTCGACCGGTCAATCAGCCGGCCTTGTTTTGCGAGACGGGTGCTCATTGTGCGGACCTTTCGCGGGTGGAGGCGTCGGAGCCTCCGGCGGGAGTATTTTTGAAAAGATGAAGCATCAGGAGAACTCTCTCCAGGTCCATCCAGGGCGCTTTGCGGCGATGGCATCTTTGATGTCCTGCGGCGGCTCGGAGGTCTGAGCCGTGTAGGTGCCAAACACTTCTAGCGTGCTTGTGCAGCGTGCCGCGTGAAACCACTTGCCGCAGCCATTGGCATGGCGCCAGCGTTCAAAATGCACGCCTTTGGGGTTTTCGCGCATGAACAGGTAGTCGTGGAATTCGTCATCGGACGAGCCGGGACCAAAACGCTTCAGATGCGCCTCGCCACCGGCGGCCAGTTCGGTTTCTTCGGCATCAACGCCGCAGTAAGGGCAATTCAGGATCAGCATGTTGTCATCCTTTTGGCGGTTGGTTGGCGCAATGGCCAACCGGAATTCTGTTTCTTGGCAACCTCGGACCCACCTTCAGTGTGCCACCCCGGCGGCCACGCTTTCGTCAATGAAGCGGCCTTCCTTGAAGCGGTCCAGCGAGAAGGCCTCGGTCAACGGCGAATGACCTGTGGCCATCAGTTGCGCCATGCCCCAGCCGGACCCGGGAATCGCCTTGAAACCGCCAGTGCCCCAGCCGCAGTTGATAAAGCACCCGCCCAGCGGAGTTTTCGACAGGATGGGTGAGCGGTCGCCGGTCATGTCTACGATACCGCCCCACTGGCGCAGCATCTTGAGGCGCGAGATCATCGGGAAGGTTTCGACCAAGGCGCGGACGGTTTCCTCGATATGATGGAAGCTGCCACGCTGGGTGAAGTTGTTGAACCCGTCGGTCCCACCACCGATCACCATCTCACCCTTGTCAGACTGCGACATGTAGCCGTGTACGGTGTTGGCCATCACGACCACATCCATGCAGGGTTTGATGGGTTCGGATACCAGTGCCTGCAATGCGACGGCCTCCAGCGGGAGACGGAAACCCGCCATCTCGGCCAGTTGACCGGAGTGGCCCGCAACGACGATACCCAGCTTGTCACAATCGATGGCACCCTTGGTGGTGTCTACGCCGACGACACGGCCATCCTGCGATCGGACACCCGTGACCTCGCATTGTTGGATGATATCCATACCCATCGCTGAACAGGCGCGCGCATAGCCCCACGCCACGGCATCGTGACGCGCAGTGCCCCCGCGTTCCTGCCAGAGCCCACCCAGAACTGGATAGCGGGGGCCGTCCAGATTGATAATAGGCACCAGTTCCTTGACACGTTCGGGCCCGATCCATTCAGTCTTCACACCTTGAAGGGCGTTTGCATGGGCCGTGCGCTGATAGCCGCGAATTTCATGCTGGGTCTGCGCCAGCATGATCACACCACGCGGGCTGAACATGATGTTGTAGTTCAGATCCTGGCTCAGGTCCTCATAAAGGCCGCGTGCTTTCTCGTAGATCGCCGCCGAAGGATCCTGCAGGTAGTTCGAGCGGATGATCGTTGTGTTTCGACCCGTGTTACCACCACCCAGCCAGCCTTTTTCGATCACCGCGACATTCTGAATGCCGTAGTTCTTGCCAAGGTAATACGCGGTCGCAAGACCATGCCCGCCAGCACCGATGATGATGACGTCATAACGTTTCTTTGGCTCGGGCGAACGCCAGGCGCGTTCCCATCCGGTGTGATAGCGCAGGGCCTCCCGCGCGACAGCAAAGGCTGAGTAGTGTTTCATAAGCGAATCCATCCGGTTCGGTGATTGCGCGCAGATATGCCGCGCGGTGACAGTTTAACCGCGCCGCGCAACGCCGCAATATCGCACTATTGCGACATGTCGTTCATTCGCGGCCATTTGTCCCTTTTGTCGGACGGCCCACAGGTCTAAGTCAGGGCAGTATCTTCGGAGGGGCCATGACGTTCTGGGTTCTGATTTTTCTTGTCGCGCTTCTGATTGCGGCATTTCTGAGCTTCACATTGCTGCGCAAACGCCGTGGGGATGAACCTGCGGCGGCTTACGATTTGCGGGTGTATCGTGAACAACTGTCTGGTGTTGACCGGGATCTGGCGCGCGGGGTGATTGGTGAGGCAGATGCGGAACGGGTCCGCACCGAAATCTCGCGACGAATTCTTGCCGCTGACGAACAAATGAAAAAGGGTGGCTCGGGTGCCGGGCCATCACGGACCGTCTCGATTGTGACGATTCCGGTTGTCATGCTGATCATCATCGGGGGGGCGATGGCGATGTATCATCGTATCGGCGCCGTCGGGTTGCCTGACATGCCCCTGACCGCGCGGCTGGAACTGGCCGAGGAGGTGCGCGCAAATCGTCCGTCCCAGAGCGCCGCAGAAGAACTGGCAACCCCACCTCAAGCGGCGCAGCTTGACGAAAATTACGCGTCTCTTCTCAAGCAGTTGCGAGAAACCGTTTCGGCCCGCCCGGATGATCTGCAGGGGCAGATGCTTTTGGCGCAGCATGAGACCAATTCAGGAAACTTCAAGGATGGATATAGCGCGCAACAAAGGGTGATCGAACTGTCAGGCGACGCAGCCACAGCCGAGCACTACGCGGATTTTGCCGAGATGATGATCCTGGCTGCGGGTGGATATGTGTCGCCCGAAGCTGAACAGGCTCTTGCCGAAGCTTTGAAACGCGATCCCCATCACGGCCCGGCCCGATACTATTGGGGACAAATGTTGGTTCAGACCGGACGACCAGACCTTGCCTACCGCATTTGGGTCGAAACGCTGAGGGAAGCCCCGGCAGGCGCACCGTGGGCGGGTGCGATCCGGGATCAGATTGATGAGTTGGCCTTTCGGGCAGGGGTTTTCAACGCACCGGACCTAAGCGCACCGTCCGGCCCAAGTCGCGAGGACATGGCCGCAGCGGCAGAAATGAGCCCCGAGGAACGGCAGCAGATGATTCAGGGAATGGTGGATCAGTTGTCCGACCGCTTGGCGACGGAAGGCGGCGCGCCGGAAGAATGGGCTCGTTTGATCGCCGCACTGGGTGTTCTGGGTCAGGGCCAACGGGCCATGGATATCCACAATGAGGCGCTGGAGGTGTTTGCCGGAAACACCGAGGCCTTGCAGATTATTGATGCCGCAGCCCTGCAAGCAGGGATTGCGAAATGATCCACGACGTTTTCGAAGACTTCGCCAAGGCGCTGCCCCCGATGCATGCCCTGATGGGGCTGGATCTGGGTGAAAAGACCATCGGTGTGGCAGTTTCCGACCGGATGCGGGGCGTGGCCAGCCCTTTGGAAACCGTAAGGCGCAAGAAATTCACACTCGATTCCGCCCGGTTGATCGAAATTGCTGCGGATCGCGAGATTGGCGGCATTCTGTTGGGTCTTCCAAAAAACATGGACGGCACAGAGGGGCCGCGCTGCCAGTCTACGCGGGCATTTGCGCGAAACCTGTCCCGTCTGACGGAATTACCTATCGGATTCTGGGATGAACGGCTGAGTACGGTTGCGGCAGAAAAAGCACTGCTTGAGGCGGATACGTCACGAAAACGTCGCGGACAGGTTATTGATCACGTTGCAGCAGGTTATATCTTGCAGGGAGCGCTGGACAGGCTGCGCTTTTTGTAACAGGTCGGAGACCGATCGATGACGAACATGGTTTGGAAGCGCAATGAGGTCGAAAGCCCTTGTGTCCAGATCTGTGTTGTCCATCCGGCCGAGCGTATCTGCACCGGATGTTACCGCACGATTGACGAGATCTCTCGGTGGTCCAGGATGGACAGCAGCGAACGCGCTGAAATCATGAACGACCTGCCTTCTCGTAAACCGCGTCTCAGCAAGCGGCGCGGCGGGCGTGCCGCTCGCATGAATGGCTCCTGACTGATCAGCGCAGACGTTTTGATGACATTTCTGCCGGCTGTGTGGCCCTTTTCGGGATAGGTGCGTTCGGCGCGGTGCCCCGCAACTCTTTCTGAAACAAAAGCGCAATCTCGGATTGGCTGGTTTTGGACCGCCGATCATCATTGCGCGCGTATTCCGATTGCAGCACGTCAGCCGCACGTTTGGTCTTTCTGGTATTAGTGAGTCTTCCTATCAAAGTCTTAATTGGCATTGCGGACGTCCCGTTTCCAGTAACCGTGCCACTGCGGGTCGAGTTCGAGCTCCGAGGGGGTCTAGCTCTTGAACATTGAGGTTCAACGTGAGTGGTAACCCGCAGCGACAGGGTGTGGCTAAAGGTATTTCCCGTCACAAGAAGGGGGAAAAACACGCGGCGTTTGATCGTTATTGACGCCTTAATCAAGAAAAACTCACAAAAGCGCGTAATTTCCTAACGTCACTTTTCGACACGCTTTGCCAAGACTAGGAAAGCTGGGGCTGAAGCTGCGAAAAATCCGCCGTCAGCAGCCGAATCATGCCTGACATCGCACGACCGGATTCGAGGCTGCGTCACGAACCTTGACCGATTGGGTGTTGCCTGCTCAGGCGTTCCGCAGTCAAAGGTTTATCCGGCGGCAAGCCATGCGCTGGCGTTGTCGTACTCTTCGGACGGGAAAAACTGCGTCCGGGTCCCTAAAACATGGCTCGCGACCTTCTGTGCCATTCGCTGCCAGCTTTTGTCCCCAACGATCGCGGCGCGGTCCAGTTGTCCGATATGTCGGCTGGCCAAGCGGAAATGCGCCGCAAGCGCTGACAGCCCTTGCCAGCCATCAAATTCCCTGAGGTCTATCAGCAGGCGAAAGCCTGGCCGGTCCTGCAAAAGCGAATCCAGATCACGTTCTGCCTGTTTGTACCTTTCGGGGTCCAGCTTTCCCAAAAGGCTGATCTGAACACATGGACCGCTCAGGTCAGTCACGTGGATCGATCCCAGGGACTCACGCATCCAGCGTCGGGCGCCCTCAAGCTCGGTCAAGTCGAACACCTGAACCGGACAGGGTAGGATGGGGGCCGCCAGACGAACGCTTGTCTGCACCCAGCCCTGATCCGCCACAACAGCGATCCGGTCGAACCCGCGCCAATGGCTTAACCCCAGCTTGGTGTCAGACCAGGCCGCGCCCAGATCGTACCCTTGGAATTCCGGTTGTATTATCGCCAGTAACCTAACCGTGTCATGTTCGGTTAGCGCAGCCTCGATCGCGGGTACCAGAGTATTGGTGTAATCGGCGCTGGTTACTTGCCCCGACAACTCGACTTCTATGAGTGCACCGTCAGAATTCGTATGAACCGTCATCATCGGTCAAAACCTCCAAAGCCAAATAATGACAGGACGTTAGGCGGATTCGATCCATTCTGCTACTCCACCGGCACATTCGGGGCGGAAATAGGCGATCATTCGACCATCTTGCCCCGCCGTCGCCCCTTCGGCCCAAGGTGCAACCCCGTGCAGGCAATGGCGGTGCAGCAGATAAGCCTCTCCCGGCTTTGCAGGCAACTCGATCCTTGGGCAGGTCGCAAACACCTCGCGACGGGCGGATTGGTAGATGTCCGTTATGTCAACGTCGTGCAGGACCTCAGGCGGCATCCCTTCAAGCGCCTGCCTGAACGCGGACCGCAGAATGTGATGACTGCCGTCCCACACCACCATCGGAGACGCGTCTGCGCTGGCCTCGGTCAGTGGAATGCCCAGAATCCAGGCATGAGGTTCATCAACCCGGCGGCGGCGATCCGGTCCTGTCGGGCGCAAACCGTCCACATGGGCCGCATCCCTGTTTCGACGGTACCGGGAGGCCGCTTCATTCTCGCCCCGGCGCGGGCGCGGATAACCCGGATAAACAACCGAAACCTGCCCCTTGTGCAGCGGTAAATCTCCAAAGTG
The DNA here is from genome assembly GCF_059613305.1 of Ruegeria sp. BHSB056. NCBI lineage: Bacteria > Pseudomonadati > Pseudomonadota > Alphaproteobacteria > Rhodobacterales > Roseobacteraceae > Ruegeria > Ruegeria sp. BHSB056. Next base: position 33,642 of record NZ_JBXWSG010000030.1, read on the forward strand.
CTTGTCGATGAACGCCATGGCCTTCCCGGTCAGAGGCCCGGACTGCCCGACCCTGCCCTTCGTGTCATTGGGCAGTGCGTCGACACCGATGAACCACGTCCCTTCACAATCCAACCATTCCGCATGGGCCGGGTCCGTTGTAGACGTCTGTGCGGCAGGCAAGGCGTAGTTCACCCATTCGGCCAGCACCGGGTCATACGGGAATTTCACCCAGCCCCGGGCCAAAAAATCGCTCATAAGCCCACGGCCTTGCGCAGCATATTCAGCGCGACCAGCGTCAGGAACACGGCGAAGACACGTTTCAACGGTTTTGGGTCCATCGCATGGGCCAGCTTTACCCCCCAGGGCGCGGTAACCATTGTCATTGCAACAACGATCCCGAAGGCCACAAGATTAACCGTGCCAATGGTCAACGGGGGTCGATGCTCGGGGGCGATATCCACAAACAAGAACCCAATGACCGACGGTACGGCAATGATCACCCCAAACCCGGCAGCGGTAGCGACCGCGCGGTGGATAGGGGTGTTATAGAGGCTCATCAGCGGCACACCGAAACTGCCACCGCCGATGCCCATCAGAACGGAAAGAAACCCGACCAGTGGGGACAGGACGGCCCGTTTGATACCGCCGGGCATAGCGTCGCCCAACCGCCATTCTGCGCGACCCAACCCAAGATAGGCACCGATCACCATGCCCAGAATTCCGAACAGTGCCTGCAAAGCCTCGGTCCGCAGGGCCGATGCGACCAGCACTCCGACAATTGCGCCGACGACAATACCCGGACCCCAGCCGCGCAGGATATTCCAATCCACTGCGCCCTTCTTGTTGTGGGCAAGAACTGACCGCATAGACGTTACAATGATCGTGGCCAGCGACGTCGCCAGACAGAGCTGCATCAATTGCGGACCGCCATAGCCAAGCGTTTGAAACGCATAGAAGAACGCGGGGACCAGCACGATCCCGCCGCCCACTCCTAACAGCCCGGCAAGCACACCGGCCAGCGCGCCGATCACAAGCAAAAGGCCCATCATCTGGGCCAGCAACATTGTCTCGGGCATCGTCCCCCCTTTGCCGTCTAAACCTCGGCCATCGGCGCTATGTGGTTCAGGGCCTGTAGCATGACTTCTGGCCCGGCCCCTTCCTGCACGGCCCCTTCGGACAATGCGCGCCGCCATGCCCGCGCACCGGGACGCCCTGCAAAGAGACCCAGCATATGCCGTGTGATCTGGTGCAAACGCCCGCCATTGGCAAGGTGCCCCTCAACATAGGGCACCATTTCTTGAACAACCGTCATCGGATCGCGAACGGTTCCAACGCCAAAGATGCGCCGATCGGCATCTGCCAGGATATCACCGGGCTGATGATAGGCCGCCCGACCGATCATGACACCGTCAAGACCCGCGTCCAGATGTGCTGCTGCTTCGTCCAAGCTGGCGATACCACCATTGATCGATATATGCAGATCCGCAAATGCGGCTTTCATCCGATGCACAAGGTCATAGTCGAGCGGTGGAACATCGCGGTTTTCCTTGGGGCTCAACCCCTGCAACCACGCCTTGCGCGCATGGATCGTTACTCTTTGACAACCTGCCGCGCTGATCTGCTCAAGAAACGCAGGCAGAACTTCTTCGGGCTCTTGATCATCCACGCCGATGCGGCATTTGACCGTGACATCCACATTTACCGCGTCGCGCATTGCTGCGACGCATTCTGCAACCCGCGCCGGATCTTTCATCAGAACCGCCCCGAAAGTACCAGACTGCACCCTGTCCGACGGGCACCCACAGTTCAGGTTGATCTCATCATATCCTGCATCAGCACCCAAACGTGCCGCTTGCGCCAACTCCTCCGGGTCGGACCCGCCCAACTGTAAAGCCACGGGATGTTCCTGCGGTGAATGGTCCAACAGATGCAGCGCCCCACCCCGAACAAGCGCTGGTGCGGTTACCATCTCGGTATACAGCAGGGTTTCCGAGCTAAGCAGCCGATGAAAATACCGACAGTGGCGGTCGGTCCAATCCATCATGGGGGCAATGCTCAGGGCTGCATGGTGTCGAATGTTATCTCTTCCACGTGCAGTCAATTCAACCATCCTCAAGAGTACGAAACCCGCAGCTATCATAGAAAAATCGCCAAAATAAGCCAAATCTTGCGGAAAGTAGAAAGAAGCTGTTCTGCGGGATGAAGCGCCGCACTACGTCTCGATTTCGCGCACACACCCCTTGTGAAATAAAACGTTTCAAGGCCCTGCATCCGACACCTTCATTGACCAATATGATCAATGCTTTACCAGTTGTTCCCACGATGTCTTTGCCGATGAAAACGCAAGGCGCGAGCCTTGCCAGCAGGGCTTCCTGTGTTATCAGCCGAAAACCAAGCCGAACATACAGATCTGACCCAAAAATCAAAATTTGATCAAATTTGATGACAAATCCGATCCATTGAAGTACATCACGGGGAAACAGAATTGACGGAGCCCCAAATGGACCTGAGCGCCCTGCACAGTTTTCGTGTGACTGCCTGTGACCTGAACGGTCAGATGCGGGGCAAGCGCGTGCCCCCTGAATATGCGGGAAAGCTGGAAAAAGGCGCCGTGCGCATGCCGTTCTCGGCGCTCAATGTCGATCTCTGGGGCGCGGACATTCACGGCAGCCCACTGGTGTTTGAAACCGGCGATGCGGATGGTGTGTTGCGCCCAACCAACCGGGGTCCTGTGCCTGTCCCCTGGCTTCCGAAAGAAACGGCGCTGGTTCCGATGAGCTTGTATGACGATGCAGGCACTCCGTTTGCTGGTGATCCGCGTCACGCTCTGTCTGCCATTCTTGACCGATATGCCAAACGCGGTTGGTCGGTCGTCGCGGCGACCGAACTGGAATTCACGCTCATCGATGCTTCGGGTGCGCAACCGCAACCTCCGTTGAACCCGATCACCGGACGCCGTTTGTTACATGAGTCCGTTCTGTCGGTCGCTGAAATGGATGCGTTCGAGGATTTCTTCACAGACCTCTACGATGGCTGCGCCGCCATGGACATCCCCGCGCAAACCGCCATCTCGGAAAGTGGCGTTGGCCAGTTCGAAATCAACCTGAATCATCAGGATGCCTTGCGCTGTGCCGACGATACGTGGCTTTTCAAGGCGTTGACGCGCGGTCTGGCGCGCAAACACGGGTTTGCCGCAACATTCATGTCAAAACCCTATGCCGATGACGCGGGCAATGGGATGCATGTGCATTTCTCGGTGCTGGACCAACGCGGGCGCAATGTGTTTGACAATGGCGGGCCTGAAGGGACCGACATTCTGCATTCCGCCGTCGCGGGTTGTGTGGCAGCCATGCCAGGCAGCACGTTGATTTTTGCTCCGCATGGTAATTCATACACGCGGCTTGTACCGGGCGCGCATGCACCGACCGGGGCCTGCTGGGCCTATGAGAACAGAACAGCCGCAATTCGCATCCCGGGCGGAGCTCCGGCAGCGCGGCGCATCGAACACCGCGTCGCGGGTGGTGACATCAACCCTTACCTGATGCTGACCGCGGTATTGGGCGCAGCCCTTGTCGGGATCGAAGACGGCCTGCACCCTCCTGCCCCGATCACAGGTAATGCTTACGATATTGAAGACCTTCCCCAACTGATGCCGGACTGGGCAACTGCAATTGACAGGTTTGAAACCGACCCTCTGGTCTCCCGACTTTTCTCGGCTGACCTGATCCAGTACCTGACCATGACCAAGCGACAGGAAGTTGAACGATTTGAGCGCATCACTCCTGAAGATCACTGGCTGAGCTATCTCGAGGCGGTTTGACCCCCCTTGCCGCCTCATTGGGACTCAGCTAGAGTGAATTTGATCAAATTTGGTGACACATGAAAATCGGCATTTTACAAACCGGCCACACACCAGATGCCTTACATGGCGAATTTGGCGACTATGATGAGCTGTTTCCTGAACTTCTCGGTGGCAACGGATTTGAGTTCCAGACCTTTGCCGTGGTCGACGGCATATTCCCAGGCGGCGCATATGACGCAGATGGCTGGGTCATTACCGGTTCGCGCCACGGCGCGTACGAAGACCTGCCGTGGATCGCCCCACTGGAAGACTTGGTCAGAGAGATTCAGCAAAGCGGAAAGCCACTGATCGGCGTATGCTTTGGACATCAGATCATCGCGCAGGCACTGGGCGGCAAGGTCGAGAAATTCTCGGGCGGATGGGCCGTCGGACGCACTGAATACGAATATGACGGCAACACAGTCTGGCTGAATGCCTGGCATCAGGATCAGGTTGTCGCGCTGCCCGAAGGGGCGCGCGTTTTGGGTCAGAACGCATTTTGCGAAAACGCTATGCTGGCTTATGGAGACACGATCTGGACGGTTCAGGCCCACCCTGAATTCACCAATGGGTTTGTCGCGGGCCTGATGCGCACACGGGGGAAAGGCGTCGTCCCCGAAGACCTGATGCGCGAAGCTGCAAATCGCGAAACCGCCCCGGATGACAACGCCACTATCGCACGCCATATGGCCGAGTTTTTAAAGAAAGAGAGAGCCTGATGGCTGATTGGACTGATAAACTGCCGGAAGCCGCCAAAGCCTATTTCCACGGACAGCGGCTGGACGAGGTTGAGTGTATCATCTCGGACCTTCCCGGAATTGCACGCGGCAAGGCCGTGCCTGCCACGAAATTTGCCAAGCAATCCTACTTTCACTTGCCCGACAGCATCTTCTTCCAGACCATCACGGGGGACTGGGGTGAAGCCGCAGGTGACGACGGGTTCATCGAAAAGGACATGATCCTGAAGCCCGACTATTCGACGGCTTCAGCCGCGCCCTGGACCGGGGACTGGACGCTGCAGGTGATCCACGACGCCTATGACCGGGATGGTGATCCGATCCCTTATAGCCCACGCAACGTGTTGAAACGCGTGGTCCAGCTGTATCACAACCGAGGCTGGAAACCGGTTGTTGCGCCAGAGATGGAGTTCTTTCTGGTCGCCCCCAACGTCGATCCCGCACAGGAAATCAAGCCGATGATGGGGCGTTCTGGCCGCCCGGCTGCGGCGCGGCAGGCGTATTCAATGACTGCGGTGGATGAGTTCGGCCCGGTCATCGACGATATCTATGACTTTGCCGAACATCAGGGGTTCGAAATCGATGGCATCACCCAAGAAGGCGGTGCGGGTCAGTTGGAGATCAACCTGCGCCACGGCAACCCGGTCAAACTTGCTGATGAGGTATTCTACTTCAAACGCCTGATCCGCGAAGCGGCATTGCGGCATAATTGTTTTGCAACCTTCATGGCCAAACCGATCGAGGAAGAGCCGGGCTCGGCCATGCATATCCATCACTCGATTATCGACATGGAGACTGGACAGAACATCTTCTCGGGCCCGCAAGGCGGCGAAACGGACGCATTCTATCACTTCATTGCCGGGTTGCAGAACCATCTGCCCGCCGGTCTGGCCGTGATGGCACCCT